>CALZFZ010000101.1 GCA_945786965.1 uncultured Muriicola sp.
GCCGCAAGTTGAACAGGCCTCGCATGTGCTTGTACTATGTATCGAAAAGAATATAGACAGCGATTTTATTGCCTCTTATTTTGAAAAGGTAAAGCAGATCCGAGGAACCAGTGAAAAGATCCTCAACCCTTTTAAAGTATCTTTGATCGATAGTTTTTCAGCGAAACAGGAAAATGAAATTAAAGAATGGGCAACCAACCAGGCGTACCTTGCCATGGGCAATCTGCTAACTATCTGTGCCCTGGAGCAAATAGATGCCTGCCCTATGGAAGGATTTGTACCTGAGGCCTATGATGAATTGCTGGAATTAGACAAAGAGGGCCTCTCTTCGGTTTTGGTACTGCCCGTTGGCTTCAGGGCGAAGGACGATTTCTTTTCGGAACTGAAAAAGGTGCGTCGGGACCTTAAAAAAACCATTATCCATATTAAATAGAAGGAGAAAAAATATGCCGGGATTTGAATTTTTTGGAGCAAAAGAACGGGCAGAAGTGCAAGATGTATTGGATTCCGGGGTGTTGATGCGCTACGGTTTTGATGGCATGCGCAATGGCCACTGGAAAGCTAGGGAGTTGGAGAAGGCATTGGCAGAGCGAATGCAAACGAAATATGCGCAGTTAGTAAGCAGTGGTACGGCCGCACTTACGGTAGCCCTCGCCAGTGTAGGGATAGGAGCAGGGGATGAGGTCATTGTACCAACCTTTACTTTTGTGGCCAGCTTTGAATCTGTTTTAGCACTGGGGGCAATTCCGGTTCTTGTGGATATAGATGACACCCTAGCCTTAGATCCTAACACGGTGGCAAAGGCAATAACAAAGAACACCAAAGCGGTGATGCCGGTACACATGTGTGGCTCCATGGCCGATCTAGGGGCCCTTAAAGTACTTTGTAAGAAACATAACCTACTGCTTATTGAAGATGCCTGCCAGGCAATAGGAGGGAGTTACAAGGGGATACCACTGGGAGCTTATGGAGATATTGGTTGCTTTTCATTCGATTATGTAAAAACCATTACCTGTGGTGAAGGAGGCGGCATTATTACCAGTAATGAAACCTACTATAAGAATGCCGATCATTATTCGGACCATGGCCATGATCATATCGGAAAGGACCGTGGGGCAGAAGACCATCCTTTCTTAGGCTATAATTACAGGATCTCCGAGCTTCATGCAGCGGTAGGTTTAGCACAACTAAAGCGCCTGGACGATTTTCTAAAGATCCAAAAAAAGCACTACACCATTCTTAAGGGGTCTCTTGAAAATGTTGAAGAAGTTACTTTTAGGCGGGTACCTGAAGGAGGGGTCGAGAATTATTCCTTCCTCAATTTCTTTCTTCCCGATGAAGAAAGCGCGAGAAGAGCCCATTCAACACTTTTATCAGCAGGAATTGATGGTTGTTTTTATTGGTTCGATAACAACTGGCACTACCACAAGAAATGGGATCACCTTAAGAACCTGACCACTTTGGGCCCGGTTTCAGAAAAAGTAACAAAGCAGGCCGATAAAAACAAAACGGCTGATTTTTCTCAATCGGATCATTGGATGGGCAGGAGCCTTTCATGTCTGATAAAATTGAGCTGGACCGAAGAGGAAGTAGCACGGAGGGCGAAAACAATGACAGAGGTACTACGAAATATTTAAAAAATCATTTAATAGGGGACATATTCCACGATCTCCAGGCCATACCCAACAATTCCCACGCGTCTTTTTTGTCCGCTATTCGTCATTACCCGTAATTTGCTGATGTTCAGATCGTGCAATATCTGAGCTCCGATTCCAAAGTCTTTCTCATCCATATCAATGCCGGGGGCCTTCATGATCCCTTTTGCCTGATTTTCACGAAGTCCCTGCAAACGGTTTAACAAATTGAAGGATTCGCTTTCCTGGTTAATGAAAACTATCGCTCCCTTGCCTTCCTCGTTAAGCAAGCGGAACATATCGTCCAATTTTTGTTCTGCATTATTAGTGAGGGTACCTAGAATATCATTATTGATCAAGGTGGAATTGATCCGTGTTAAAACAGTATCATTTAGTTTCCAACTTCCTTTTGTCAGGGCTAAATGAACCTGATCATTGGTGGTTTGCAGATACGCATGCAATGTAAAATGACCAAATCTGGTTTCAACTTCAAAGCACTCCTTTTTAACAATAAGACTATCGTGCCGCATCCTGTACGCCACAAGGTCCTCGATAGAAACCAGTTTTAAATTAAATTTTCGGGCCACGTCTACCAGATGCGGTAAACGCGCCATGGTTCCATCTTCATTAAGTATTTCTACCAGAATGCCTACAGGTTCAAAGCCAGCCAGCCTGGCAAAATCCACAGCTGCTTCCGTATGTCCTGTCCTTCGTAAAACGCCACCGTTCTTAGCCTTCAGCGGAAAGATATGGCCAGGTCTCCCTAAATTATGAGGTTTTGTTTCTTTATTTACCAGGGCTTTGATGGTCTTGGCCCTATCGTGGACCGAGATTCCGGTTGTACACCCCTGACCAATAAGATCTACGGAAACCGTAAACTGAGTGTGGTGCAAAACGGTATTGTTTTGAACCATCATCTCCAGGTCTAAATCTTCACATCGTTCTTCTGTGAGCGGAGCACAAATTAATCCACGCCCATGCTTGGCCATAAAATTAATGAGCTCCGGCGTAACCATTTCAGCGGCCGCAATAAAATCGCCTTCATTCTCGCGATTTTCATCATCCACTACAATAATGACCTTACCATTTTTGATATCCGCTATGGCCTCTTCTATGGTATTAAGCTCTATCTTATTCGCTTTACTAGCAATCATGTTTTACTCTTTTTTATTCTTTTGCGAATCGCCTCCATCATGGTACCCCAAACATGCCCAAAACTCATCAATCCTCTGTCTGCCGTAGCCCGTTTTGTTAAAATAATTCCCAAAGGTAACATTATTAGTGTTGAAAGCCATGCCCCAAGGATAGGATGTATGTTTCCTTCCTTGGCATAATTGCCTGCAAATACGCCAATAAAATAATACGCCAGGAAAAGCACAATGGCAATAACCATTGGTAAACCAAGGCCACCCTTGCGTATGATGGCGCCTAAGGGCGCCCCCACAAAAAATAATATTATGCAGGACAAGGCCAATGCAAATTTCTTATGCAGGGATAGAATATGCATGCTGTAGATCTTATATCTACGCTGAAGGTCTTCTTTTTTACCCGACACAGAATTTAGGATGGTCGATACCGAATTGGCAGCGGAGCTCATTATTTGATTGCGCTGCCAATCCTGATATAAATTGAGTATGCCCGCAATATCCTTTACCGAGTCTTTAGCAGAACCTGCGGCTAAGGCAGTTGAATCTATTGCGGTAGCTTCTTTGGTAACGAGTGTTGTATCCTTTTCGGATAAGGGTTTAAACATCCCCATCCTTGTGGTGATATTTTTGGAAAATGCCCCAATTACGGTAAGGTTGTTTTCTTTAATTGAATCGATATCCTTTCTCAGTCGGGCGATGTTCTTCATCTTATCGGTTCTTATATTTCGTTCCTCTTCCAAATCCTGTGTATTCTCCGGTATTTCAATGTTGATGGTATAGGTCTCAAAATTGGATTTGGCAAACGGATACCGTTTGCGTTCTACGGTAGACTTGGGTACCAATTCTTCATAGTAATGCCCATCGGTAAGGACTAGTTGGATGATATCAGAATCCTCACTGCTTTTCAATTCCCCTGAATTGGCCTTGATCACCGTGTTGTTCCTCTGCAGGTTCGATTTTTTATGGATGATCACATTTTTTAAGTATTTATCATTCTTCCCGAACTTTTCATCTACTTTGATATTCATGCCTTCGAAATCACTGAATACTCCTTCTTCAATGACCGCTGCAGGTTTAACTTTCGCAATATTCCTGCGGAGGTTATATATTTTTTGTTCGGAAGCGGGAATCACGGTATTTGCAAAGTAAAAAGCAACGCCCCCTAAAAAGGTCACAAAAATAATTACGCTAAGCATGGAGCGCTGCAAGGAGATCCCCGAGGCCTTCATAGCCGCAAACTCATAGTTTTCGGCCAAAGTGCCAAAGGTGAGGATAGACGATAAAAGCACAGTAAGCGGCAATACCTTTTCGGTAAGATTCGGCATCAGGTAGAATAAGAACTTTCCAATGATAATGATATCGAGCCCTTTTCCCGCAATGTCATCAATAAATAGCCAGATCGTTTGAAAGATGAAGATGAACATCAGAATCACAAACGAACTAAAAAAATTGTATAAAAACCGACTTAAGATGTACTCGTCTAGAATTCGCAAATTGCTAATTTCTTATAATGTAATAGCCCTCATTCTTATACTTGGCCTCATCAAAAGTAAATAAGGTTTTCGATAATGGCTGATTTGTTTTAAAAGAATTAACAGTAATGGTCGTTTTGGTGCCATTATTCCCGGTTTCGATAAGCCTGTAGATATGTTTGGTTTCTGCATCTATTCCCAACAAAATAGAAGCGATCTCTGAATTGGTATCAATAGGGATCAATTTAACGAACTGGATCTTACGTCCCTGTACATTTTGCAGGATATCCCAGGTGTAGTTATGTCCTTTTTTGTAAAAGGTAAGCATCTTGGAAGGCGTTATGGTATTTTCTTCCTCAGACTTATCCTCTATGGTTACTTCTTCGTTCTCCGGGACTATAGTGTATACTTTTTTCCCATCGTACAACTGCTGTGAACCCAGATAATCAAATAGGTATTTGTCTCCTTGCAAGGTGACCATACCACGAGTTTCCTGGTTGATATTGGCCTCTGTATTTTCCAGGGTGTATTTAAAATCGACCACAATATTCTCATAGCCCTGAACCTTGTTGTAGACTTCATCTAACAGGGCTTTGGCTTTCTCTGAATTTTGGGACAGGCCTGAAGCCATGCTCAACATAAAAGCTACTAAAATCACTATTGTTCTCATTTCTTATTTTGTTTCTTCACTTAATAATTTATCTAATGCGTACATATCCTGAACCAGTACCTGTCTGGCCTTACTTCCTTCAAACGGACCTACGATGCCCGCTGCTTCGAGCTGATCTATAATTCTACCTGCCCTGTTATACCCTAATTTTAACTTACGCTGTAAGAGCGAGGCCGAGCCTTGCTGAGCAGTTACGATCACTTCAGCAGCATCCCTGAACATGGCATCCCGGTCTGATATGTCATAATCAAGACTTGTGCCAGAATCTTCACCAACATACTCCGGCAATAAATGTGCACTTGCGTAACCACGCTGAGACCCTATATATTCAGTGATCTTGGCAACCTCAGGAGTATCTACAAAAGCACATTGAATTCGTGTTATATCGTTGCCCTGGGTGAAAAGCATATCACCCCGGCCAATAAGCTGGTCGGCCCCCTGGAAATCCAGGATGGTCCTGGAATCGATCTTGGAGGTTACCCGAAAGGCGATTCGCGCCGGGAAATTTGCCTTAATGATCCCGGTGATCACATTTACAGAAGGTCGTTGGGTGGCAATGATAAGATGTATTCCTATGGCCCGGGCCAGTTGTGCCAATCGGGCGATGGGTGTTTCTACTTCCTTGCCGGCAGTCATGATCAGGTCTGCAAACTCATCGATCACCAAAACGATGTATGGTAAAAATTTATGTCCGTCGTTCGGGTTAAGTTTGCGAGCTTTAAACTTAGCATTGTATTCCTTGAGGTTCCGTACCATCGCCAATTTAAGCAGTTCGTAACGGTTGTCCATTTCAATGCACAGGGAATTCAGGGTATGGATCACCTTTGTATTGTCAGTAATAATGGCCTCATCAGAATCGGGTAATTTGGCCAAATAATGACGTTCAATTTTATTGTAAAGTGTAAGTTCTACTTTTTTGGGATCTACCAGGATGAACTTAACTTCTGCAGGATGTTTTTTATACAACAGGGACGTAATTACCGCATTGAGTCCAACCGACTTCCCCTGTCCGGTAGCTCCCGCCATCAGTAAATGGGGCATCTTAGCCAGATCTACCACAAAGGTCTCATTGCTAATGGTCTTCCCAAAAGCAATGGGTAACTCCATTTCCGCCTTTTGAAATTTGCTTGAAGCGATCACGGACCGCATGGAGACGGTAGTGGCTTTTTTATTAGGGACTTCAATACCAATGGTTCCCTTCCCGGGGATGGGCGCTATAATTCGAATGCCCAGGGCTGCCAGGGACAAGGCAATATCGTCTTCCAGGTTTTTGATCTTCGAGATTCGAATCCCTGCTTCAGGAACAATTTCATAGAGCGTAACCGTGGGACCAATGGTCGCTTTTATTTGAGCAATACCAATCTTATAATTCTTTAAGGTATCTACGATCTTGTTTTTATTTTCCTCGAGTTCTTCCTGATTAATGGTAATACCTCCTGTAAAGCCATGCTGTTCCAAGAGTTCTAGCCGGGGAAATTTATAATTGCTCAGTTCCAGAGTAGGGTCGAATTCACCGAAATCTGCTACCAGTTTATCAGAAAGCAAGTCTTTTTCTTCTTTTTCCTCAGCAACCGCGGCCACTTCCATAGCTATCTCATCTTCTTTTGGCGCAGCATCGGTTTCTACCTTAGCTGTTGCCGATTCTTCCGGTTGCAGATGTGGGATGTCTTCTTTATGGGTATAGGTGTCCATCACGACAGGTGCATCTTCCTCCTGTGAACTAACGGAATATGAACCCTCCGTCTTCTTCTTTTTAAAATCAGCTGCAATGGAGGCCGACTTTGATCTAAAAAAATGCGCAATTCCTTCAGGGGTCAATTTTAGTAAACGAACCATGATGATAGTGAACATAAAAAGGAGGATAAGCAGTACGCCAATTTTACCGGTATAGTCCTGCAGGAAATCGTTCATTTCGTAGCCCACAAGTCCACCTAAAAGGGGTTGCTCGCTTGCAAAAAAGCCCAGGGTTATGGAGATCCATATCAATAGTAAAAGCCCCCAGATCCATTTCCGCAACAATCCGGTTTTAGGCAAGCTTAAGAACATATATAGCCCGGTAAGACAAAGTAATACGGGAATAATAAAAGAGGCCACCCCAAAGCCCCTGTACATGATGTAGTGACTTACACTGGCGCCAAACTTGTTTAGCAAGTTCTTGGCCTGTTCGTTTCTGTTTGCAAATTCAGAAAGCAGGCTTTGATCTTCCTGCCAGGTGAAATAGAATGAAATAAAGGAAAAAAACAAGGCAATACTTAAGAGGATCAGTAAACTCCCTACGATAATTTTGTTTTGCTTAGAAAACCTAAGGGAACGGCGCTTCTTTTTGGCAGATGTAGGTTTTGACTTTTTTTTCTTGGTGGCCATTAAATAATTCTATTCTTGAGCGTAAAAATACAAATTTACAGACGATGCCGGGAGTAGAAGTTATCTAAAATATTTTAGGAATGTAAATGAGCAAGCCGGCAATAACGGCAGCAATGGCCACGATCAACACAGCCCCGGCAGAAATATCTTTTATAAATCCAATTTTGGGGTCATGTTCCGGTTGTATATAATCCGCTAATTTCTCAATAGCGGTATTCAGTCCTTCAATGCCCAGGACAAGGGCAATGGCCAGGGTCTGAAGAACCCATTCCAAATTAGACAGGCCATAATAAAACCCTGCCACAGTGGCAAGGCCGGCTAGTATAAGTTGAAATTGTATAGCTCGTTCGGTACGAATCAATAAAATTAAACCTTTATAGGCGTATACCGCTCCCTTCCATCTGTTTTGTAAAAAGGACTCTTTAGACATTTTCTAACGCCTCCATCGCTGCTTTATAATCGGGTTCATCCATTAATTTTGGAACATGTTCGGTGTAAATAACATTTAAATTTTCATCCAAAATTACAACAGCCCGTGAAAATAAGGTTGATAAAGGACCTTCTTTAAAGGCAACCCCGTAATCGGCACCAAACGAACCATCTTTGTAATCAGAAAGCATTTCCAAATTATCTATTCCTGCTGCGCCACAAAAGCGGTTCATTGTAAAAGGCAGGTCTTTGGAGATACAAAGCACAACAGTATTTTCCAATTGTGAGGCTTGTTTGTTGAAGGTATACAAGGAACTGGCACATACCTCACTGTCTACGCATAAAAAGATATTGAGCACCACTTTTTTTCCTTTATAATCCATCAAAGAAGCAGAAGAAAAATCATTTTTTGTTAAAACGAAATTCGGTGCCTTGATACCCAATGCCGGCAATTCGCCTACAGTGTTCGATGCAATCCCAATAAGTTGAATCAATGCCATAAACATGCTACTTTAAACGCCCGAAAATTAGGAAATATATGGGTTATTCTTAAAGTTTATGCGTAAAAAAAGCCAGGAGAGTAGCTTATTTTATATGGAATCAACTCCGTCTCTGCCTATTTAGTGGGGATCTTTGCTAATTGCCTGATCTTGATATTCAATGCAGCAAAGAACAAGGTAGTCATAGGGCTTAGCCAGTTAAAGATAGCGTAGAAAAAATATTCACCCACACCCACACCCAATACACCACTATGATATGCCCCGCATGTATTCCAAGGGATCAGAACCGAAGTAACGGTTCCTGAATCCTCAAGGGTCCGACTCAAATTCTCAGGAGCCAACCCTCTGTCCTCATAGGCTTTTGAAAACATTTTACCGGGTACCACAATGGCCAGATATTGGTCAGAAGCCGTTACGTTTAAAGCAAGACAGCTACCAACGGTACTGGCAAATAATCCAAAGGTAGTCTTGGCCATCCCCAACAAGGCTTTTGTGATCCTGGACAACGCACCAATCCCATCCATTACACCTCCAAATACCATAGCACAGACAATGAGCCAAATAGTACCGAGCATCCCTGCCATTCCTTTAGCTGAAAAGAGATCGTTCAAAGCGGGATTGTCTGTAGCGATCGAAGTTTTTATGGTAATCGCATTTAATATCCCTTTATAACCCGACTCAAAAGTTAATACCTTAGAGCCAGTGAGTCCGGCTACGATGTCCGGTTGAAAATACAAAGCAAATACTCCTCCAAGCAACGTACCAATTAAAAGTGCCAAAAGCGGTGGTGCTTTTTTCACGATCATCAGTATTACCGCCAGGGGAACAATAAAAAGCCATCCATTAATGTTAAAGGTGGTCTTGATGGAAGAAAGAATACTGGCTGTATCGGCTATTCCGGTAGTTTCTAAATTCAATCCTATGATGATAAAAACCAATAAGGTGATGGAGATAGTGGGTACGGTAGTTATGGTCATATAACGAATATGACTAAAGAGCTCCCCGCCAGCCATGGCAGGAGCTAAATTAGTAGTGTCACTTAAGGGCGACATTTTATCTCCAAAATAGGCCCCGGAGAGCACGGCACCAGCCGTCATTCCCAGGGAGATTCCAAGTGCATCGCCAATACCTATCAGAGCAATCCCAACAGTTGCAGCTGTTGTCCAGCTGCTGCCCGTTGCAATCGAAATGATCGCACAAATAATAACACAAGCTGCTAAAAAAATAGTCGGGTTTAAGATCTGTAAACCGTAATAGATCATGGCAGGGATAATACCGCTTACTAGCCAGGTTCCTGCCAGCGCCCCAACCATAAGTAAAATGAGCAATGCTCCGGTGGTCGACTTTACATTTTCGGCCACTTCGGCCAGCATTTGTTTATAGGTAACTTTGTTGAAAAAACCAACCACAGCAGCTACGGCACCGCCCATGAGTAATATAAACTGATTGGAACCGCCTATGGCATTATCTCCAAAAACATAGACATTATAAGCAAGCATTCCTACCAATGCCACAACCGGAATAAGGGCTTCCCAAATATTGAGTTCTACATTCTCTACAATATGTTCATCTTCCCTGTACGCATTGGATTTTTTTGCTGCCATGTAGTTTGGATTAGTTTGCGCGTAATATTACAATTTTGATTACGGTTCTGCAAACCTTACTATTTGGCACGAATTAGACAGTTACTTTATCATGAGACAAAATACCTAATTCATTCATACACGATCGCATCATGGTGTAGGTGCGGTGAATATCATCGTCCAAGCCAATAGAAAAACGAATTAGTCCGTCTGACAAACCCATTTCTTCTTGTTCTTCCTCGGGAATTTCTGAAGAGGTGGAAGTGCCGGGAGCGCTAAAAAGTGTTTTGTAAAAGCCAAGGCTAACTGCGAGATACCCCAGATTCTTCTTCTGCATGAGTTCCATTAAGGCATTCGCATTTTCGAGGCTACCTACATCGATAGTAAGAATGCCCCCATAGCCGTATTCCTTAACCATTTGTTTGTTCATAAGCCCATTGCCGGGATGTGAGGCAAGCCCGGGATACACCGACCGAAGCCCATCCTTTTCAAATTGTTTTGCTAGATACAGGGCGTTTTCACTGTGCTTTTTCATACGAATATGGAGGGTGCGCATATTTTTTAAGATGGAAGAAGCTCGTAAACTATCCAGGGTGCTCCCTAATAGCATTCCGGCCCCTTTGTTTACATCTTTTAATGAGAGGCAAAAATCTTTGGTGCCGCATACCACACCAGCAACACAATCACTGGTTCCGTTGATGAATTTGGTAAGGCTGTGAATAATGATATCGGCCCCTAATTTACCGGGTGCAATGGACAGAGGCGAAAATGTATTATCCACGACTAATGGAATGTTATACTTTTTAGCCAGTTTGGAAAGTCCTTTAATATCTGCTATCTCCAGTAATGGATTGCTTACGGATTCGCAATAGATCATTTTCGTTTTTGGAGTAATGGCTTTTTCAACCACATCGAGTTTGGTGATATCTACAAACGAAGTTCCGACCCCAAACTTCTTCATAAAATTTTTCAGAAAGGCATAGGTACCTCCATAAATGGTTCTGCTGCTTACAATATGGTCGTCTGCATTGCATAATTGCAGGATCACTGCGGTTATGGCACCCATTCCACTGGCCGTTACATTGGCGGTTTCGGTCCCTTCTAGGGCAGCCAGTGCTTCTCCCAGGTATAGGTTAGAAGGGGAGGAATGCCGGCTATACAAATAGCAGCCCTCGGTATTCCCTTCAAAGGTATCGAACATGGTCTTGGCCGAAATAAAAGTGTAGGTAGATGAGTCGGAAATGGATGGGTTTACCCCTCCGAATTCACCAAAATTATGAAGTTCCTGAATTTTTTCTGAAGCTTTATGTCCCATGAGCGTGTGTTTTTATATCAAGTAAAAGTACCCTATAATAGTTTTTAAAACAACTTTATAATAATAATATAGAATATAAAACTATATTATATCTATAAAATAGTTATTTATACTAAAAAAACATGTATTTTTAATAAATACAGAATACGATTCGCATGAAATTAGATGAATTAGATATAAAATTGCTGGGCTATTTGCAGGAAGATTGTAAAAAAACAACCAAGGAATACGCCAATAGGCTTGGACTTTCTACCACCGCGGTATATGAACGTATTAAGCGATTGGAAAAGACCGGACTGATAAAAAATTACGTGGCACTGATCGACAAGCGTAAAGCCAATAAGGACTTTACAGTACTGTGCCATGTTAAATTAAGTCAGCATATCAAGGAATATGTGCTGCAATTTGAAAGGGAAGTACAAAAACTGGAGGAAGTATCTGAATGTTTCCATGTGAGTGGCGATTATGATTATATCCTTAAGATCCATGTGACGGATATGCCTGCCTATCGGGATTTTATGGTTACCAAGCTTACGGCGCTTAACAACATTGGCAGTACCCAAAGCTCTTTTGTGATCAGTGAGGTTAAATTTACGACAGCGGTCTCGCTTTAGATCATTACTTAAACTCTTGTTAACTGACTTAGGCTGTAGCATGGTTTTCTGTATATTAAGGAAATAAAATTCCAGAATATGCAACGCAATCACTTTTTAAAATCCGTTGGGACGCTTGGTTTATTTGCATCTGCGGCAGCCGTCTCCTCCTTCCGGACCCAGAACGATGAAAAATTAAATCCGACAATTGTCCAGGAATTTGTGGGAGCTTCTCACAGGGATATGGACAAGGTAAAGGAAATGCTGGAGGAATATCCCAGCTTATTAAATGCGGCACACGATTGGAAATATGGTGATTTTGAAACAGGCCTGGGGGCAGCAAGTCATGTTGGCTATAAGGAGTTGGTTCAGTACTTTATTGACAAAGGAGCTCAAGCCAATATATTTACCGCCTGTCTCTTCGGCCAGACAGAACTTGTAAAAGGCATGCTATCAGTCTTCCCAAATGCATTGCACGCAAAAGGCCCTCATGGATTCACACTTTTGCATCATGCCGAAAAAGGGGGTGAAGAGGCAGCGGAAGTTAAAGAGTATCTGGTGAGCCTCGGAGCCAGTGAAATGAAAATACCACTTTACTAGGTCACACTTCGTATCGCCTCGTTCTA
>CALZFZ010000102.1 GCA_945786965.1 uncultured Muriicola sp.
CTTTTGAATAAATCGCTATTGCGTCTTTATAATTTCCAAGGTATGCTGTTCTGCGGCCATACCAGATGAGCAGGTCTATATTAGCTGTATCTTTTTCATAAGCAATCCTGGCCTCCTGGTAATGCTGCAAGATATTTTTACTCGGTTTGTTTCGGGGATAAACTTTACCCAGAGGAGTGGTAAATGGCTCGGGTATATTGGGGATGTGAGATTTTCCGAAATCGCATGAAGAACATAAAAGGGTAGAGCCAAGGGCCGTGATCAGAAGGATTGTAATTCTCTTTGAAGGTATTATGGTTTTTAAGATTGATGCAGGTAATGGCATATTTAAAGGTACAAAATTAGTACCAGGCCTTAATTGAAAAACTCCGGTAATCAGCCGGAGTTTATTCATCAATCAAAAAACGAACAGTCATGATAAACTGTTGTTATTGTTAGCAAATTAAGTTAAAATAATCATAAATCCAACTTTTTAGATCATGATATTCAACGATTTGCCATAGGTTATTTACCCTAGATATGTCTTTAAAATTTTGCTTCTTGAGGTATGTTTTAACCTGCGAATAGCCTTTTCTTTTATTTGACGTACCCGTTCTCTTGTAAGTTCAAAGGTTTCACCAATTTCTTCCAGGGTCATTGAGTGTTGTCCGGCCAGTCCAAAATATAGACGAATAACATCTGCTTCCCTCGGAGTTAAAGTTTCCAAAGCTCTTTCAATTTCAGTACGCAAAGATTCGTGTAACAGATCTTTGTCTGGGTTAGGAGATTCACCACTGCGCAATACGTCGTACAAATTAGAATCCTCACCATCTATTAAGGGCGCATCCATGGATACATGACGTCCTGAATTCTTCAAAGATTGTTTAACATCTGCAACGGTCATATCTAATTCCTTGGCAATTTCTTCTGCTGAAGGAACACGTTCGTGCGCCTGCTCCAAAAAAGCAAAGGTTTTGTTTATTTTATTGATAGATCCAATCTTGTTCAAAGGCAATCGTACAATACGGGATTGTTCTGCCAATGCCTGAAGGATGGATTGTCGAATCCACCATACCGCATAGGAGATAAATTTAAATCCACGAGTTTCATCAAATCGCTGCGCGGCTTTTATAAGGCCAAGGTTACCTTCATTGATTAAATCGGGTAAAGTAAGCCCCTGGTTCTGATATTGCTTTGCAACGGATACTACAAAACGCAGATTGGCTTTGGTCAACTTTTCTAAGGCCGATTGATCACCGGCTTTAATACGTTGTGCCAATTCTACTTCTTCATCGGCTGTGATCAAATCAACTTTGCCAATTTCTTGTAAGTATTTATCCAATGAGGCGGTTTCCCTGTTGGTTACCTGTTTTGTAATCTTTAGCTGTCTCATAACTTAAGTTCCTTTCAATTTAGGTTCATTGTGCATGGGCTGCATATACTTATACGTAAAAAAGAGCGGAATGTTACAATTAGGGTATGAAATTTTGATATAAATGTTAAATAAAACCAAAAAACCCCGACAAACGGTCGGGGTTGGGCATTTATTTATGAAAATGACTTAATCTCGGCGTTGTCTGCTTGGTCTGCGATTTCCACCCCTATCGCTTCTTTCGTTACGATCTTTTCGTGGTGGACGTTCTACATAACCTTCTGGTTTAGGCAACAAGGCTTTCTTGGAAACTTTATCTTTCCTTGTCCTAGGATCCAGGCCAAAGTACTTAACATCAAAAACATCTCCCATGTTTACCACATCGGTGACTTTTTCTGTACGTTCCCAGGCCAATTCAGAAACATGAAGAAGTACTTCATTCCCTGGTGCTTCCATATATTCAACTACAGCTCCAAAGTCCAAGATTTTGATGACTTTTACTTCATAGATGCTCCCCACTACCGGTTTAAAGGTAATAGACTCTATTTTAGCAAGGACGGCATCAATACCAGCCTGGTCTGTTCCAAGGATCTCTACCAATCCTTCTTCTGTGACGGGATCTTCGTTAATTACAATGGTTGTCTTGGTTGTTTTCTGTAATTCCTGGATCACCTTTCCACCAGGACCAATTAGGGCACCAATATATTCACCGGGTATGGTAGTAGTAACCATTTTTGGTGCATGGGCTTTTACATCCGCATTTGGTGCAGATATTGTATCCGTTAATTTGGTAAGGATGTGTAATCTTCCTTCCCTGGCCTGTTTTAAAGCCTTGACCAAAATCTCATACGACAATCCTTTTACCTTAATGTCCATTTGGCATGCTGTGATACCATCAGCGGTACCTGTTACTTTGAAGTCCATATCGCCCAGGTGATCTTCATCTCCCAGGATATCAGATAGAACGGCAAACTTACCGGTCTCAGTATCTGTAATGAGCCCCATTGCAATTCCGGAAACAGGTTTCTTTAACTGAACACCGGCATCCATGAGCGCCATGGTTCCCGAACATACTGTAGCCATTGAAGAAGAACCGTTACTTTCCAGTACTTCAGAAACTATACGTACTGTATATGGACAATCAGCAGGGATCATACCTTTTAAGGCACGCTGTGCTAGATTTCCATGTCCTACTTCCCTACGTGAAGTACCGCGTATAGGTCTTGCCTCACCAGTGGAAAATGGAGGGAAATTATAATGTAGATAAAAAGTTTCTTCACCCTCAAAGGATGGCATATCTATCTGGTTCGCTTCACGCGAGGTTCCTAGTGTAACTGTTGCTAAAGCTTGTGTTTCCCCTCTTGTGAAGATCGCCGATCCGTGAGTTGATGGTAAATAATCTATTTCGCACCAGATAGGCCTAATTTCATCTGTTTTTCTCCCATCTAAACGCAATCCTTCATTCAAGGTAAGGTCGCGTACCGCTGCTTTTTCGGCTTTGTAGTAATATTTAGAGAACAATTCTCCTTTTTCTTCTGTTTCTTCTTCAGAAAACGAAGCTTTCACTTCCTCTTTTATGGTTGAAAATGCTTCACTGCGTTCGTGCTTGGACGAACCTGCTTTGGCTACGGCATATACTTTATCGTATGCCATGTCATGAATCTTCTTGGCCAATGCCTCATCTTCATCTTCCTGTTCGTATTCCCTGACCTCTTTCCTGCCAAAAGCTTCTGCCAATCGCATTTGAGCGGCAACCTGAACTTTCGCAGCTTCATGTCCGAATTTAATGGCTTCTACCATTTCCTCTTCGGAAATTTCACCCATTTCACCCTCAACCATCATTACAGAATCTGCAGAGGCACCAATGACCATATCAATATCAGATTCTTCCAGTTGCGCTCTTGTCGGGTTGATAATAAATTCTCCGTTAACTCTTCCTACGCGAACTTCAGAGATAGCGCATTCGAACGGAAAATCCGAAAGTTGAATGGCTGCAGAAGCGGCCAGTCCGGCCATAGCATCGGGCATAACATCGTCATCATGAGACATTAATTGGATCATTACCTGTGTTTCGGCATGGTAATCTTTTGGAAACAAAGGACGTAAAACACGATCTACCAATCTCATAGTGAGTACCTCCCCATCACTTGGTCTTGCTTCCCTTTTAAAGAACCCACCAGGGTAGCGACCCGAAGCGGCAAATTTTTCACGGTAATCTACCGTTAAAGGTAAAAAGTCTACATCCGAATTTTTGTAGTTCGAAACTACAGTACAAAGGAGCATACATTTACCTGATTGAACAACAACAGAACCATGGGCCTGTTTTGCGAGTTTTCCGGTTTCGATAGAAATTTCTCTACCGTCCCCAAGGTCTATGACCTCTTTAAATGTTTTTGGAATCATAAATTTTTTTTAAACCTGCTTTAAACAGGCATGTTAAACAATGGTCTGCCGCCATCATGGTCGGCCGAAGTTGTGTTGTTGTGTATTATGGACCAATGAAAAACTGTGTGTAAGCTTTTTAAAATTGCCCGTTGCAGGGACTTGTAAGAATAAAAAAAGGGGAAGCCTGGCTTCCCCCTAATTATTATTTTCTAATATTCAATTCTATAATTAGTTCGCGGTATTTTACAATATCCTTTTTCTTTAAATAATCCAAAAGACTTCTTCTCTTACCAACGAGTCTTACCAAAGAACGCTCTGTATTGTAATCTTTTTGATTGTTTTTTAAATGCCCGGTAAGGTGATTGATGCGATGCGTAAATAAAGCGATCTGTCCTTCTGTAGAACCCGTATTATTCTCGGCTCCTCCGTGCTTTTTAAAAATTTGTTTTTTAACCTCTGTAGTTAAATACATGCCAATATTTTATTTAATGATTTTTATGTATCAGATTGATTTTCAACCAGGGCGCAAAGATAGGAATATTTTTAGAATTTATAGCCAGCCAATCTTTTTTTTGAACTTCAATTAAACCTTTGGGCATTACCAAGGTCCTAGGAATGTAATATTTAAAAACTTAATTATGAAAAAGAGTCTCAAAACAATGAACTATGCAGGAGCAATGCTGATGGCAGCTTTGATCTTATTTTCCTGTAACAAAGAAGAATCCACTGAATTTGTGGAGGAACAAACAACTTTTGATGTTGCTGAATTAAAGGCCAGTGACGAATCCGAATTGATCTCAGAAGAGGTCATGAGTATCGCGGAAGATGTCTATACTGCCGATGAGGTATTGGCCACTTCGAAGTTTTCCTATAATTCTGATTTTTTGCCAGATTGTGTTACTATTACCACGGTAATTACATCTTCTTCCAAAGAAAAAACCATTGATTTTGGTGAAGGATGCGAATTGCCTAATGGAAATGTGCTTAGTGGAATTATTTACCTAAGCTATTTAAAGGATATGGAAATGGCTACTAAGACACTAAGTGTATCGTTGGAGAATTTCACATTTAATGGAGTAGCCATCGAGGGAAGTGCCTCCATCGAAAGGTCGCGTTCCAATGACAACGGAAACCCACAGTCTGTAGCTAACGCGAGCTTCAGTGGTACCTGGCCAGATGGTAGTACAGCCAGTTTCACAGGCAACCGTACCAGAGAATGGATCGAAGGTTTTGGTACCGGATTTTGGGGAGATAACGTGTATTTAATTACAGGCAAGGGAACCTATACGGGTAAAATGGGAACTGTATTTATGAAGGAAACCATAACCCCATTGCGCAGGGAATTGGCATGCAGGTTTATTGTTAGTGGCATATTGGAAATATCAAGGAATGATGCTACAGCCAGTTTGGATTTTGGAGATGGAAGTTGCGATGCCAAAGGGGTGTTAACCTATCCTGATGGAACTTCAGAAGAAATATTCTTACGAAGGTTTAAGAATTAATTATCCTCAATAAATAAAAAGGGCCCTGAGATAATCAGGGCTTTTTTTTTATCGGATCGGATTGTTTTGTATCAGGTCAAGATACAAGTTGATCTTCTTTTTCAGCTCACTTCGGTGAACGATAAAATCAAGAAAACCATGTTCTTTTACAAATTCCGCTGTTTGAAAGTCTTTTGGAAGGTCTTTGCCCTTAGCTTCTCTAACTACCCTGGGACCGGCAAACCCGATTAACGCTCCCGGCTCGGATATGTTAATGTCTCCAAGCATTGCATACGATGCCGTTGTACCTCCGGTTGTAGGGTCTGTGCATAGCGAAATATACGGGATCTTTGCTTCTGCCAATTGTGCCAGTTTTGCCGATGTTTTAGCCAGTTGCATTAAAGACAATGCGGCTTCCATCATTCTGGCACCTCCGGATTTTGAGATCATGACAAAGGGCACATTCTTTTTAATGGAAACATCAATAGCGCGCGCTATCTTTTCTCCGACGACGCTTCCCATGGAGCCACCGATAAAAGTAAAATCCATACAGGCAACAACCACATCCTTGCCCATAGATTTACCAATAGCCGTTTTTACGGCATCCTTTAAACCTGTTTTTTTTTGAGCTGCCTTTAAGCGTTCCGAATATTTTTTCGTGTCTTCGAACTTTAGCGGATCTTTTGAGGATAACTTTGGATCTAGTTCAGTAAATTTATTATCGTCGAACAGGATCTCGAAATATTCTTTACTTCCTATTCTAACATGATAATCGTCTTCCGGGCTGACGTAAAAATTCTTGGCAAGATCTTCAGATTCTACAATTTTTCCAGTTGGGGATTTGTACCAAAGACCCTTTGGAGTATCTTTCTTTTGCTCCGTTGCAGTCTGAATCCCTTTTTCCGTTCGTTTAAACCAAGCCGTCATAATCTCATCTTTTTGGATACGAAATATACTTATAAAGTATCAATATTGTTCAGATCTTCAAATGCTTTTTTAAGACGGTCAACAAATGTCTTTTCGCCTTCACGTAACCAAACGCGTGGATCATAGTATTTTTTATTGGGTTGGTCGTCTCCTTCAGGATTACCTATCTGGCTTTGTAAATAGGGGCCTTTACCTTGGACATAGTCGCGGATACCCGTCATAAAGGCATACTGAAGGTCGGTGTCGATGTTCATTTTAATTACTCCGTATCCTATGGCCTCCCTGATTTCTTCAACTGTAGATCCTGATCCTCCATGAAAGACAAAATCGATATGATTGTGCTCCACGCCATATTTTTTGGTGATATACTCCTGTGAATTCTTCAGGATTTTGGGAGTAAGCTTAACGTTGCCCGGTTTGTATACCCCGTGGACATTACCAAAAGCTGCTGCAATGGTAAAACGATGGCTTACTTTTGATAATTCCTCATAGGCATAGGCCACTTCTTCAGGTTGGGTATAGAGTTTGGAATCATCAACATCTGTATTGTCTACACCATCTTCTTCCCCTCCGGTAATTCCCAATTCAATTTCAAGCGTCATGTTCATTTTACTCATGCGGGCCAGATACTTTTTACAGATCTCTATATTTTCCTCTAATGGCTCCTCAGAGAGATCTATCATATGTGAGCTATACAGCGATTTGCCTGTGGCAGCAAAATGTTCTTCACTGGCATCGAGCAAGCCGTCTATCCATGGCAGTAATTTTTTTGCACAATGATCGGTATGTAAAATTACGGTAGCCCCGTAAGCTTCTGCAAGTTCGTGTATATGTTTGGCACCGGCAATAGCCCCTTTTATGGCGGACTGTTGTCCTTCATTGGATAATCCTTTGCCGGCATTGAATTGAGCACCCCCATTGGAGAACTGAATGATAACAGGTGAATTAAGTGTGGCTGCAGTTTCCAGAACCGCATTGATTGTACTGGATCCGATTACATTCACAGCCGGCAATGCGAATCCTTTTTCTTTTGCATAGTTGAAAATGTCCTGGACTGCATTACCTGTTGCAACACCTGGTTTTATTGTGTGGGCCATAGTTTTTGGTCTGTTATGTTAGTAATGATAGTAGCGGCAAAAGTAATAAAATAAATAGGTCTAAAAAGGATAATTGATTCCAATTTGGATTACAGCGTTGGAAAAGTTATACTCACTAAACCATCTCTTTGAAGGCTCTTTGGCAGGATTATAGGTTTTAAAACCGGTATCTACCCGAAAAACAAAGTAGGTAAAATCGTATCGCAGCCCAAACCCGGTACCCAATGCAATATCTGAAAGGGAGTTTAAACCACTAAAAGTTTTGGCAGGGTCGTCCACATTGTCCCAAACATTCCAAATGTTTCCGGCATCGCCAAACAGGGCTCCTTTTATATTTCCTACAATGGGAAAGCGGTATTCCAAATTAAAGGCTAATTTTAAATTAGCTTCGTTAAAATCGTTCACATCTTCGGAACTTCCCGGCCCAAGTGAATAAGGGAACCACGCCCTGTTGTCATTAGATCCGCCGGCAAAATAACTTCGTACGAAAGGAATGCTTTCGGAATTGCCATAGGGTACAGCTACACCCAAGAAACCATGAAACGCCAGTACAATAGACCTCCTGACGTCCCAGTGTTTAATAAAAACGAATTCTGTTTTGAAATATTGTGAATATGGAACCCCAAAAACCAACAAATTAGCATCTTCATTCTGTTCAAAAGGAATGAGGTAGGATATCCCGGAAAGAAGGTTTCCGGCACTTTCCAAATTTAATTGAAACTGATAAAAACTATTGTCGTTAATACCACTCTTGTTGTTTTTGGTAAAGGTATAATTACTGGAAAAGATCAGGTTATTTTCCGTAAGCCGCGCTCGTCGTTCCTCAATCCGGCTTACGTTTATAAAATCTGAAGAACTGGAACTTACAGTGCCATCCAGAATGGCCTCAGTAAACCCTGTAGTTCCCGCTGGGATGATTAGCCTTGGATCATCAGGATCGCCTGTGGGCTCAAAAAATGTTGTTAATGCGGGATCGTCCTCATAATTACCTGCAATATTGTCTAATTGTCGGTAACTACTCCCGTAAACATTGAAAAATCTATTGGGATTCACATTCCTGACAAAAAGTATATTCAAAAGTTCCAGCGAATTTCTTTTAAAAGTATTGGGCCGCCAGGTATACCCTAAAATGGTATTGAACGTCTGTTTGTCAAGGCCAATATTTTTTTGAAAACTGGTCCCTGCAGAAACCCGGGTCTGCGGGAGCATATAGTAGGGTATAATTTTCTTGGTATTTATCAAAGGAAACCAGATTCTTGGAAAGGTCAGGTTTATATCGGCTCCGATTTCAGAAAAGAAATCTTCCGGAAGTGATGTATCAGAGAGCAAGCCAAAGGACCCTCTGGCGGACAGGCTCAGTGTTTCTGCTCCTCCAAATACATTCCTGGTAATTAAGGAACTGCTGAAGCCTATACCAAGTCGTTGTATATTAGAGTGGGTTACATCCAGGTTCAGCCCAAGCGAGTACTTTGGACGCGCTGTGAGATAAATGTTGGATACCAGCATGGTTTGTGTGCTATCCTCTAAAATCTGAACATTGGGATATTTAAAAGTGTTTAGGTTGGTGATCTGACGATAGGTTCGGAGTCTGTCCAGATCCCTGTAAACACTATCTTTCTCTAGGAATATGGCATCGGTTAAAGCTTTAGGTTTGTATCGCAACTTGTCCTTATAGTAGATGGTATAATTTTCGTATTCCCGGGACTGCAGTTCATTAGGATCATCATCAAAACTATAATCCGGGTAAATATTAATTTTTTTAAATTTATATACTTTGTATTCTGAAGTGGTAACAGCTGTATCGCCCCGTTTTCGAAGGTTTTCAATATTCAATTCCACATTCATCCGCTGATCATCCCTTTCTTCTGTGGTGTCACGAAGAATATTATATGTAATTGAGCTTTCCTGAAAATTATAGACTCCCGAATTCCTGAATAAAATAGTAAGTCGTTCCCTTTCATTGTTGAAATCGGTGAGGTCAAATTGCTTGTTCTCCTTAATAAATGCAGCTTTTGTGTTTAGGGTGTAGATAGAATCGATCGATTTT
Source organism: uncultured Muriicola sp. (assembly GCA_945786965.1). Classification (GTDB taxonomy): domain Bacteria; phylum Bacteroidota; class Bacteroidia; order Flavobacteriales; family Flavobacteriaceae; genus Muriicola. The sequence goes on from CALZFZ010000102.1 coordinate 9,289, forward strand.
GATGCGATATTTTTAGACAAGGAATCGATCATGTAAGGCTTACCCAAATTGATCTTATAGTTTATGCCGGCCCTTTGTTTACGTTTTCCCTCAACGATATCGAAGGTCGTAGTGTTTTTAAAGTACCCTTTACTTCCGTAATAGGAACTTAACCTGCCCAAGGTTTTTCGCGTTTTAGATGTATCTATGATAACAGGAGGTTCCCCAATATTTTTTAACCATTCACTATAGCCTTTTACCAGGAAAGACTCACCTAATCGGTCTACCTGTTTTTTGGAAAGTAAATTGGTCAGGCGTTTCTCCCTTTTTTCCTTTTTTTGCAACCATGCCTGATACAGTGAATCTGGATTTTTTTTGGCCAAACTGTACAGATTAAGTCTCAAGGGATATCCAAGAACACGGCTATTGGCCCCCTGTACAATTAAACTCCTAATATCCTCGTCTAAAACTTTTTCCCCGTTGGTTAAAATGGTATTCTTTGTCAAAAGTAGTTCCCCCTCTTCAACCCTTTTGAGTGCGTTGCATGAAGTAAATAGCACGCAAATCATAAAGATACCTATTTTTGCAGCATAACCTTTAAGAGGAAAGGGGGTATTCATAAGAACCAAAAATACATTATTTGAATGGTTGTAAAAAGTCAAATAAAATTTATAAAAAGCTTACAACAGAAAAAATACAGAATCCTTCATTCTCTGTTCGTTGCAGAAGGAGTTAAGATGGTAAATGAACTGTTGAGATCGGACCTGAAAGTAAAGGATATTTATACGGTAGATGCCCATGCCATTCCTTTCAACAATGATTATTGCCATATAATTAGCGAAGCCGATTTAAGGAGGATTAGTGGACTGAAATCCCCTAATAAGGTTTTGGGAATTTTCCATATTCCTGACCCGGACCGCCTTGAATTTAAGGATTGGATTGTTGCTTTGGATAGTATAACAGACCCTGGTAATTTGGGAACGATTATTAGGCTCTGTGATTGGTTTGGAATTAAGCATTTAGCCTGTGCTTCAGATACGGTAGATTGCTATAATCCAAAAGTATTACAAGCCACGATGGGTTCTATTACGAGGGTAAATGTAGTATACACCGATATTGCCGATCTTGCGGCACATGCAGATGTACCCGTGTACGGCGCATTTATGGACGGTGAATCGGTCTATGATCAAAATTGGACAAAATCAGGAATATTGATCCTGGGGAATGAAGCTCATGGTATTTCTCAGCCTTTGGAAGCGCATATTCAGAAAAAAGTAGGGATCCCGCAATTCGGAAGTGTTACAGCGGAAAGTTTGAATGTAGCAACGGCTACTGCCATTATCCTAAACGAAATAAGAAGATCCTAAAGGCAGGCTATTCAAATGTAAAATTAACAAAGACTCCACGCGTACGCAGGGCTTCAATATTTCCGGTCCAGGGACTATTTGGATCATTGTCCGGTACCAACTCATCAGTTATGGCAAACACACCGCGGATAGATGGTGAGAATTTAAAATATTCTGTATAAAAATCAATGCCAAACCCAAGTTCGTAATTAAAAACCTGTTTTTTCATTCGAAACGTACCGCTACTGTTATCATCCAGACTGGCTTCATTGCTTCCAAGGTTAAGTGAGGCAGAGCCGCCACCCACAATAAAGGGTTTCCAGTTACCCAGTCTTTTTGTACTCACTTTTAGCAATAATGGAAAGTTTATATAGGTCGATTTCACATCTCTGATGGCATCATTTTCTTCTGTAAAACTAGGAAAACCGACCAATCTGGAAGTGTAATATAATCCTGGTTCAAAACGCAGATCCAAAAATTCATTGATGCGCAGCTCCCCTATAAGCCCTACATTAAAACCTAGGGATTTATCAACTAATATGTCTTGCAGATCGTTTTTGTATTCAAATTTGAAATCGTACTGGTTAAATCCTAAAAAATAACCCCAATTTAAAAAGGCCTTATCCTCGTTTTCCAAATTAAGGATAGGCTTTTCATTAAATTGTGCATGCATCACATGAGCATTTAGCAAAAAAACTAATGCCAAAAGGAACAAAACTCTTCTCATACAATTACTTTGTGGCTATATAAATAGAGGCAACCCCGAAAGTTTGCGGTCTATTCTCCATAGCTATAAACCCTGTTTTCTTCAAAATATTGTTGAATTCGCTCCCATGTGGAAAAACAGCAGCCGATTCCGATAAATAAGTATAGGCAGAACGGTCTTTTGAAAAGAGTTTGCCTATGACAGGAAGCATATATTTGGTGTAGAATTTATATCCTTGTTTAAAAGGTGTTTTAGTAGGTACCGAAGTCTCTAATACTACAAAAGTGCCCCCGGGTTTTAACACTCTGAGAATTTCACTCAAACCCTTGTTAAGGTCTTCAAAATTGCGCACCCCAAAAGCCACAGTTACCGCATCGAAGGTACGGTCTTCAAATTCAAGGTTTTCACTATCGCCTACCACCATTTCGATCGTACTTCCCAGGTTCTTTTGCAGTACTTTTTTCTTGCCGATGTCTAACATACCCTTAGAAATATCCAGACCCACTATTTTATCAGCACCCGTTTCAACCAAATTTATAGCCAGGTCTCCGGTACCTGTTGCAATATCTAAGATAGTTTTAGGTTTTTTCTCTTTTAAAATGTTGACTACTTTACGTCTCCATTTTACATCGATTCCAAAGGAAATAACCCGGTTTAAGCCGTCGTAATTGCCCGATATGGCATCGAACATAGCAGTGACCTGTTCTTTTTTTCCTTTAGCAGAGTCCTTATACGGGATAACTTTTTTAGCCATTGAAGCAATTTTGCCGCAAAGATACACTAAAGACATATTTCAGCATGGAATCAGAATAATTTGTGGATTTCATAACAGGGTGCATGCAAAGTAGATTTTTGAATCAGTTTGATATAAAATTGTGTAATTTTGTCCCGCAAAACCATGCAACCCTTTTTTTAAGTGACTGCTGTGGCTTTTTAGATCGAATGAGAACTTCCATTATGATCTTTACAATATGATAAAAGACCATTTGTACGAATGAAAATTATTATAGCAGGCGCAGGGGAAGTAGGCTTCCATTTAGCAAAACTTCTTTCCTACGAATCCCAGGATATTACGTTAATAGACACCAAAAAAGAAAACCTTATTTATGCAGACAATCACCTGGATATTAGGGTTTTAAAAGGAGATGCTACTTCTATTTCCGTTTTAAAGGACGCCCATGTAGATAAATCGGATCTGGTCATTGGAGTTACTTCTTCCGAAACAACTAATATTACGCTTTGTATGCTCGCAAAGCAATTGGGTTCTAAAAAAACGATCGCCAGGATCTCGAATACCGAATTCATGGATTATCGGGAACTCATACGATTTCAGGAATTAGGGATCGATGAACTTATTTCGCCGGAAGAATTAGCAGCATCAGAAATTCAATTGCTCTTAAATCAGTCGGCTTTTAACGATACCTATGAATTCGAAAATGGTGCCCTGATCATGGTTGGGGTTTCCTTACCTAAAAGCGCTCCATTTATTGGAAAATCGGTAAAAGAAGCGGCATCTATATTTCCTGAACTACATTTTATGCCCATTGCTATGCAACGTGGTGGCACCCAATATACATTGATACCCAGGGGAGATACGATCTTTAAGGAAGATGATCAGGTTTATTTCATCACTGATAAGAAAGGGGTAGATGAACTTTATAAATTAACGGGAAAAAAGAAGGAAGTTTTAAAGAATGTAATGATCCTGGGAGGGAGTAAAGTAGGATTTAAAGCGGCCAGAGATTTATGCGGCAATAAATTCAACGTAAAACTTATTGAAAAAGACAAGGAGAAAGCATTTGACCTGGCCGATATCTTGCCCAATGCCCTGGTAATAAATGGTGATGGCAGGAATGTAGAACTCTTGGAAGAAGAAAGCCTGGAATCCATGGATGCGTTTATTGCTGTTACCGGAAATTCCGAAACCAATATTATGTCTTGTTTGGTGGCGAAATCCAAGAAAATAAAAAAGACCATCGCTCTGGTAGAAAATATGGACTACTTTCAGTTGTCCCAATCCATCGGGATCGATACACTTATAAATAAGAAGTTATTGGCTGCCAATAATATCTTCAGGTATATCCGGAAAGGGGAAGTAGTAGCGCTTACGAGGCTCAATAATTTAAATGCTGAAATATTAGAATTTCAGGTAAAGCCCGATTCTAAAATGGACGGTCAGGTTATTCGTGAACTGGAATTTCCCCGTAGTGCAATCATAGGGGGTGTAATCCGGGATGGGGAAGGGATCGTTGCTTTGGGAGATTTTGAGATCGTGGAAGGAGACCGGGTGGTAGTGTGCTGCTTGCCACAGGCCATACAGAAGGTAGAACGGTTATTTTTATAAGATGAGATTTAACGCCAAAATTATATTGCATCTCATGGGATTGCTATTGCTGTTTAATGGCGGCTTTATGATATTGGCAGCTCTGATGAGTGGAATCTATCAGGATGGGGTTACCCTGGAGATTACGCTGGCGGCTATCGTAACAATGCTTACCGGGATCGTTGCCATGTTCTTTACAAGAGGGCATGAAAAGGAAGTAAACAGAAAAGAGGGGTATATTATAGTTACATTCGGATGGATCATCATGTCTGTATCTGGAGTACTACCTTACCTATTCTCAGGCGCAATCCCGGATATTTCCAATGCTTTTTTTGAGACCATGTCCGGGTACACCACTACCGGGGCTTCCATAATTGATGATATTGAAGTCCTCCCCCAGGGGATCTTGTTTTGGAGGAGCCTTACCCATTGGATAGGGGGTATGGGGATCATTGTTTTGGCCATTGCTATATTACCACTTCTGGGCATTGGGGGAATGCAATTATTTGCAGCAGAAGCACCGGGACCTAACGCAGATAAATTGCACCCAAGAATTACAGATACGGCCAAACGATTGTGGTTAATTTATTTTGGGTATACAGTGGCTGAAACCATCTTACTAAAACTCGCAGGAATGTCTTTTTTTGATGCCATTAATCATTCGTTGTCAACACTTTCTACAGGAGGATTTTCGACCAAGAATTCCAGTTTGGCCTATTTGAACAATCAACCCCTGATACAATATATCGTGATCTTCTTCATGATTTTAGCAGGTAGTAATTTTGTATTGAGTTATTTTGCTTTTAAAGGCAAGGTGCAAAAGATTTTAAAAGACGAGGAGTTTAAATATTATGGTCTCTTGATTGTGTTATTTACCATCATTACATCTTTGGTAATTTACTTTCGGGCAAATGTTCCAACCTCAGAGTATCATCCCATGGTATTGGGCGATCTGGAAAGTACCATCAGGCATGGGCTTTTCCAGGTAGTTGCGGTCCTTACCACAACAGGATTTGTAACGGCCGATTTTACGGCCTGGGCGCCATTTTTAACCGTTTTCTTTTTCGGACTGATGTTTTCTGGGGGATCTGCAGGTTCTACGGCAGGTGGAATCAAGATCATGCGCCATATCGTAATTATCAAAAATGGTTTGCTGGAATTTAAGCGCACATTACATCCAAACGCCGTAATCCCGGTTCGCTTTAATAACAAAACAGTTACAGAACATATAGTTTATAATGTAATAGGATTTTTTGTGCTGTATATGTTGTTATTTATTATAGGGGCCCTGGTCTTAGGATTTTTAGGTCTTGATTTTGAATCGGCGGTGGGAGGTGCGGCCTCCTCCCTGGGGAATGTTGGGCCCGCATTTGGAAGCCTCAGTCCCCTGAACAATTTTAATAGTCTTCCCACCTTGGGAAAATGGTGGTGTGGGTTTCTGATGTTAGCAGGAAGGCTCGAATTATTTACGGTCCTTATATTAATGACCCCATATTTCTGGAAGAAAACCTGAGAGATATGAGGGTAGGGTTATATCATGGTCAAGCCTTCAATGATATTCCTTTAAAGCAAGTTTAATTAGAGTACTGCTTTGATCCTGGTAACTGCCTCCTTTATTTCAGATTCCGAAGCCGCATAGGAGATTCGGATACAATTGGGATTGCCAAAGGCAGCCCCGGGAACCGTAGCGACATTTGCATGCTCCAGAAGATACATCGCAAAATCAGAAGAGTTTTGAATGGTGGTTCCATTGAGTTCCCTGCCAAAGAAGGATGATATGTCCGGAAAGACATAGAAAGCACCTTCTGGAACATTAAGTTGGAAGCCATCGATCGTACCCAATAGTTCTAAGATAAGATCCCTGCGTTCCCTGAACTTATCTATCATATACTGAATCTTACTAACTGGGGCCTCCAAAGCTGTAATGGTAGCACGCTGGCCAATGGCATTGGCGCCACTCGTTATTTGGCCCTGGAATTTGGTACAGGCCTTCGCAATCCAGTCGGCTGCACCAATGTATCCAATTCGCCATCCGGTCATGGCAAATGCCTTTGATACCCCATTCACGGTAATAGTACGGTCGTACATGCCTTCTATGGTTGCAATACTGGCATGTTTGCTACGAAAATTGATGTGTTCATAAATTTCATCTGAAACCACAAAAATGTTAGGGTATTTTCGTAAAATGGCCGCCAAACCTGCAAGTTCTTCCTCGCTATACACAGATCCACTGGGATTGCAGGGAGAACTAAACCACAACATTTTAGTTTTTGGTGTAATAGCCGATTCTAACTGGGCGGGTGTCATTTTAAAATCGGTTTCTATACTGGTAGGGACCTCAACTGGAGTTCCTTCGGCTAATTTCACAATATCGCTATAACTTACCCAATAAGGGGCCGGTAAGATAACTTCATCCCCTTTATTAAGCATAACCATGGCTATATTGGCAAGCGATTGCTTGGCCCCGGTAGAAACCACTATTTGGTTTAGCGCATAATCAAGGTTATTATCCCTCTTAAATTTATTGGAAATAGCCTGCTTTAGATCCGCATAACCATCCACGGGAGAATAGCTGCTGTAATTGTCATCAATTGCTTTTTTGGCCGATTCTTTAATAAAATCGGGGATATTGAAATCGGGTTCTCCTAAACTGAGTCCTATAATGTCTTTACCTTCATTTCTTAGTTCCCTGGCCTTTGCTGCCATAGCCAGTGTGGCCGAAGTAGATAATTTATTTATTCTATCGGATAACGGGATGCTCATACCTGCAATAAGTTTATTGATACTGTAAACTGGGTTTTTTACCCAATTCCCTTAAATGTTTGAAGTGCGAAATTATGGCTTTTCTGGTAGTTTTATATTCATTGTAGGGCAAATTAAACTCCCTGGCCGTTTCTTTAACAATTTTTGAAATTTTTGTGTAATGTATATGGCTAATATTTGGAAAAATGTGGTGTTCTACCTGGTGATTCAATCCACCGGTAAACCAATTGACGATACGATTCTTTGTCCCGAAATTGACTGTTGTGAATAACTGGTGTATTGCCCAGGTGTTTTTCATGGTCCCGTCTTTTTCTGGTATAAAGGTTTCTGCCTCATCCACGACATGGGCCAGCTGAAATACCACACTCAAGATAACCCCTGCCACATAATGCATTATAAAGAAGCCCAATAAAATTTTCCACCAGGCGATATCCAGAATAAGCATTGGCAATACGATCCATATAGTTACATAGATTGCTTTTGTGGCAACCAAAACACTCCAATTCAGAAAAGGATTGGGGAATTTACCGTAGGATAACTTCCGCTTGGTATACCGGGACATTTGCATAAAATCTGTCGTTATAGCCCAGTTGAATGTTAGCAGGCCATAAAGGAACACCGAGTAATAATGCTGAAATTTATGAAACCTATGCCATTTGGCATGTTCGGAAAAACGTAGAATTCGCCCTGCTTCCAAATCTTCATCATGTTCATGGATGTTGGTATAGGTATGGTGCAGTACATTGTGTTGAACCTGCCAGTTGTATACATTTCCGGCTAAAATATAGATACTGCTACCCATCATTTTATTTACCCATTTTTTAGTAGAGTACGATCCATGGTTACCATCGTGCATTACGTTCATGCCCACTCCGGCCATGCCCACACCCATGGTAATCGTTAGTAATAAATTAGCCCAATTGGGTAAATTAAGGGTTAATATCAGAAAATAGGGTGCCAAAAACAAGGCGAACATTACGGCTGTTTTCAAATGCAAACGCCAGTTTCCTGTTTTTTTTAAGCCATTGTCCTTGAAGTATTCGTTAACTCTCTTATTTAAGGTTCTAAAAAATTGTGCAGAGTCTTTTCGGGAAAATTTTACTGTATTGGTATCCATAAATTTGTAATCAAAGGTGTAAAGATAACGTATTATCTTGCTTAATAATGCCTTGAGCATCATAAAATAAGTACAAATAATGATTGTGAATATGGTATTTTAGCAGAAATTAAAGGCATCAATGAAGCTAGAGATCATCTATAAGTACTTCCCGGACCTCAGTGAACATCAGAAAGAACAATTAGAACAATTGGAAGTGCTGTATCAGGATTGGAACCAAAAGATAAACGTGGTCTCAAGGAAGGATATCGATGAACTCTATCTCCGGCATGTTTTGCATTCCTTAGGGATCGCTAAGGTGGTGCAGTTTAAACCCGGTTCAGCCGTTTTAGATGTGGGAACAGGAGGTGGATTTCCCGGTATTCCTCTGGCTATTCTTTTTCCTGACTCCAATTTTACGCTGGTAGACGCCATTGGAAAAAAAATAAAGGTGGTACAGGAGGTGATCGATGGCCTGGGATTAAAAAATGTAAGGGCCTTACATACCCGTGTAGAGCAAATAGATCAACAATTTGATTTTATAGTAAGTAGGGCTGTGGCCGCTATGCCTACTTTTGTACATTGGGTAAAGGGAAAGGTTAAAAAGAAATCGGCTCATTCCATAAAGAATGGCATACTCTATTTAAAAGGCGGGGATCTGACCGAGGAATTAAAGGACTACAAAACAGTGAAGATCTATGAACTTTCTGACTTCTTTAAAGAAGATTTTTTCGAAACGAAGAAGGTTGTTTATTTACCTGTGAAATTTCATGGCTAATTTAGAAGGTGAACATATTTAAATATGCAAACCTGCAATTTTGAGCATAGGTCCTTACATACTGCTGCATCTTTTTAAACGAAAACGTATTCCCTTTTTTATTTGAGGATATCATATCATTTTCTTTCATAAGGGCTTTTTTTATTTAAAAGTTCAATACAAATTTACTAAAAATTTACATTTACTTAACGTTAAATTTACATAAAAAGTATACTAGCAAAATTTTAACTGTATAACATGTTGACATACAATATGTTATAAGTTTAAATAGATCATGCCTTTTAAAAGCAGAATTAGGTCCTATTTGGAAATATCGTTGCGCTTGTAAAAATCAAAAAACCCCTTCGAAAGGGGTTTTTTAAACTCAATTTCTATTAAAAGTGAACTTTATTTACCTAAAAAGGGATATCTGTAATCTTCAGGACTTACAAAGGTTTCCTTAATTAATCTTGGTGATACCCAACGCATGAGATTTTGGGCGGAACCGGCTTTATCATTAGTACCTGAGGCTCTGGCACCTCCAAAAGGCTGTTGCCCAACAACGGCGCCTGTAGGTTTATCATTAATGTAGAAATTGCCAGCGCAATTCTGCAAAGTCCTGGTAGCCTCATCTATTGCATACCGATCGGTAGCCAGCACAGCTCCCGTTAAAGCATACGGGGAAGTAGTGTCAACCAAAGTCAGAACCTTGGCCCATGATGCGTCCTCGTACACATAAATAGTAACGACGGGCCCAAATAGTTCAGTTTCCATAGTCACATAATGTGGATCGGTCGTAAGGATAACGGTTGGTTCTATAAAATATCCTTTGGATTTATCATAATTTCCACCCGCAATAATTTTTGCTTCTTTATCTTTTTTAGCTCCTTCAATATATCTTGCCAGCTTATCAAAGGCTCCTTCATGGATCACTGCAGTAATAAAATTACTCATGTCTTCTGGTGACCCGGGTGAATTAAAAGAAGCTATATCTTCTTTTACATATTCCAATATTTCATTAGCGGTAGATCTGGGTATATATACCCTGGAAGCCGCACTGCATTTTTGTCCTTGAAATTCAAACGCTCCGCGAACTATCGCTGTGGCCACCTGTTTTGGTTTCGCAGTTGGGTGTGCTACAATAAAATCTTTGCCCCCTGTTTCTCCAACAATTCGGGGATACGTTTTGTATGTGTGAATATTTGCCCCTATCTGGGTCCACAAACTTTTAAATACATCTGTGGAACCGGTAAAATGAATCCCTGAGAAATCGGCATGGCCAAGAATAGTCTTAGTGATCATTACAGGATCTCCATAAACCACGTTTATGACCCCATCTGGCAGCCCTGCCTCTTTAAAGATATCGACCAGAATCTTAGCCGAAAAGATCTGACTGTCGCTGGGTTTCCAAACAACAACATTACCCATCATGGCAGCACTGGCAGGAAGATTTCCGGCGATCGCTGTAAAATTAAATGGTGTTACTGCGTACACAAAACCTTCCAATGGGCGGTATTCAACACGGTTCCAAATACCTTCAGAAGAATCGGGTTGTTCCTGGTAGATCTGAGCCATGTACTCAACATTAAAACGCAGGAAATCGATGAATTCGCAAGCTGCGTCTATTTCTGCCTGGTGAATGGTCTTGGACTGGGCAATCATAGTCGCAGCATTGATTTTAGCCCGGTAAGGTCCGGCAACTAATTCAGCTGCTTTTAGGAAAATAGCGGCCCGTTGTTCCCAGGAAAGATTTGCCCAATCGTTCCTGGCAGTCAACGCATTTTCAATAGCCTTGACTACGTGTTTTTTTTCTGCCAAGTGGTAGTGACCAACAATATGCTTATGATCGTGAGGAGGTGAAAGGGGTTTGGTGTTTCCTGTTCTTATTTCGTCCTTACCAATATATAATGGGATATCTACTTTTGCTTTGTAAAAAGATTTGTATTGAATAAGAACCTCCGTTCTTTCCGGTGATCCGGGAGCATAACTTTTAATTGGTTCGTTGACCGCAACTGGCACTTGAAAGAATCCTTTACCCATGATGGTGAATTTAAATTATAATCAGGCAAAGGTACTAAAAGCAAGAGGTTTCTAAAATTTAAGAGAGGTAAAAAAATCCTAATTTAATGCGAATGGAGCACTGAACTTAAAAGAGGGAACATAGACCCTGAATTTTTCTGTAGTAGTAAAATTCACCATATTATAAAAGCCTTTCATAGAGCCTAATGGTGAGCCAAGAAGGCAACCGGAACTATAGGTGTGAGACTGCCCTGGTTTTATAACCGGTTTTTTTCCAATGACCCCTTCTCCATCCAGGATCTCCATTTCATTCAGGGCATCAAAGATCTGCCAGTGACGGGAAGTGAGTTGTACCGTATCTCTGGTTTGATTCTCAATAGTGATCGTATAGCCAAAAGCAAAATGTGTTTTGTAATTCTTAAAGAACGTTCCTTCAAAACTCGTAGCCACAGAAATCTTGATGCCTTTTGTAACTTGTGTAATCATATGGTGATGTTGAATCGTAAATTAATAGTGACAAACAATAAAATCCTAATTGTGAGCAAGATAATTATTCTTGATGAAAAGTAACTACTTAACTAAAGATAATCGGTGTAGCGATAATTTTTTCTGCTGTACGCTTTACGATTAGTTGCTTATGGTCCTTGAATTGGCGGTTCCCAGGCCTATAATGCTATCGTAGAGATCCCCAAAATTCCGGTAATATACCAGGATCAAATAATTGTTTTCTGTAAAATGAAAATTGCCTCCAATTGCATTTGGTTCTGTAGTACCATCACTTCTTTTTAGCAGGTAATTGTAATTATAAAAACCTTGTTTTAGAAGCAATGTGGCTTCCAAATCCCCAGTTTTATCATTGTAAACCATTTTGTTTCCCTCGTTCAGTGCGTAATTATTATATTTTCCATAGACATACACATCATCCAACCCGATTCGCTCCGTGTAGGGTAATGTAAAATGGACGGCCGTATATTCTGCCTCACGGGAGCCATTTTCACCTTGAAGGGTTCTGATAACAAAATCGCCATTAATATCCGGGAAGTAAGTGTATGGCCTGTCCCACCTGTACATATCAGGAAAAAGATAATGATGATAAATGTCCATAAACTCAATTCGGGAGATGGCCGCTGTTGGGGCACGCAGATCACTGGTATCAAAATTCAGAAACTCATTACCCCCATAAAAACTGGTTTCCTGGTCGTATTTGTAAACCAATTCATCACCCAGTGTGTACTGAGGAACAATATTGGCGATGGCAGAGGTCCATTGATAATTCTGAATGAGAATGACTTTCACTTCCTTCTTAGGGTTTACCCATCTAAAACCTGCAGCGTGAATGGAGAATTGTACGGATTGTTTCTCATCCAGAAAATTGAAATCGCGTGAGCGTTTTACTACAGCTCCCACTTTTACTTTATCCTGATAAACGATAAATCGGCGTGAGAACTGAAGTTCATAGGAACTGTTGTAAATCTCAAGCACATAATTACCGCTAACCCTAAGACGCACATTTGTATTCGGGATTGTTAATTGGTAATTGGAATAAGGCTGCAGGGTAGAGTAGCTATTTTCGTAATTAATGATACGTTGGTTATCAATGCCAATTAAATATTGCGATTTCAATAGATCGGAAGGGGTCCAGTCATAATCACAGTGAACGATCCTGTAATAGTAGTCCTGTTCAACCGCAAGAATGTCGTCGAATTCCAGATAAATAGGATCGCCTAATTGTACTATTGGAAATTGGTCTTCGGTGGGTCCTTTGAAGATGACAGTTTTAATATTCTCCGGCGGATTTACCTCTTCCTGTATCTGCGCAAGTGACTGGATAGCAAAGAACAACAAAAAATATTGTTTAAGATTTAGGCGCATTATTCGAATATTTATCAGGCAAAGGTAAACAAAAAGTATGCCCTTAAAATTCGGTTCGACATAATGCCCAAATTTATAGTCAATTATTATGAAAACTTTCTTTTAAGTGGTATTTTTGGGCCTAATTTTTATAACCAAAAAAAGGTCTACACTTCATGTCCAAAGACATTCGAATTAAAAAGGGATTAGACATTAACCTCGTAGGAGTCGCAGAACCTACTACTTCCAAAGCTGCTTTAAGCAACGTTTACGCTTTAAATCTTAGAGATTTTCACGGACTTACGCCAAAAATGCTTTTAAAGGAAGGTGCAGAGGTTAAAGCTGGAGAAGGAATATTCTACAATAAGAATAATGAGAAAATGTTATTTGTTTCCCCTGTAAGTGGAGAAATCATTGAGGTTGTCAGGGGAGCGCGCAGGAGAATCCTAACCATTAAAATACTCGCCGACAAAACTCAGGAACAGGTTTCACATAAACCGCTCGACCTGAATAAGACCTCTCCAGACGAGATTAAAAATTTCTTGCTTAAAACAGGATGTTGGCCTTTTATAAAGCAACGGCCGTATGATATAATTGCTGATCCTGATACCACTCCCAAGGCTATTTTTATCTCAGGGTACAATACGGCTCCCCTGGCGGCAGACGTGGATTATGTGTTGCAAGGGAAAGAGAAAGAGATACAAGCGGCATTGGACGCTCTTGGTGCGTTAACCCCGGGAAAGGTACATGTTTCGATAGGCAAAAACGGTAATTCCCCACTTTCATCTATGCAGGGGATTGAACTGCATAAAGTTTCCGGACCCCACCCTGCAGGACTTGTTGGAACACAGATCAATAAAATAGACCCTATAAACAAAGGAGAACTTGTATGGACCATTGCTCCTCAGGATCTAATAATAATCGGTGAGACCTTACAAACGGGGAAGTTTAATGCTGAGCGACTTGTGGCATTGGCAGGTTCGTATATCAAAAAACCACACTACTACAAAACAAAAATAGGAGCCGAAATCTCAACATTCTTATATGCCAGCGGGGTCAATGAGGGTAGGTTTAGGTTAATAAATGGAGATGTGTTAACAGGGTCCAAAGTTCGCCCGGATGGATTTTTAGGATTTTACAATTCTACGGTAACTGCCATACCGGAAGGGGACGACTACGAACTTTTTGGATGGAACAAACCTGTTTTTGATAAGGTATCTACAACCCGTGCCCTTACATTTTCCTGGTTACGGCCCAAAAAGAAATACGATCTTAATACCAATACTAATGGAGAACACAGGGCTTTTGTAGTCACCGGACAATACGAAGAAGTATTCCCGCTAGACATATATCCATTACAGCTATTAAAAGCATGTATGGTTCAGGACTTGGATGAGATGGAACAGTTAGGTCTGTATGAAGTGATCCCTGAAGATTTTTCACTAACCGAATTTATTTGCATTTCCAAACAACCTCACCAACAAATTATCAGAGAAGGATTGGATCTGCTACATAAAGAAATAGGATAAAGATGAGCAACAAAAGATTAACGTTTAAGAAAAGACTCCATATTCTAAAGCATCGTTACAGGGATAAAAAATTAGCTCCTGCTTTTAATGCTTTTCATACCTTTTTATTCACTCCGGATGAGACAACGCATTCGGGTAGTCATATCCGTGGTGCTGATGATCTAAAGAGAACCATGAACACAGTGATCATGGCGTTGATCCCTGTCTTATTGTTTTCTATGTTCAATGCCGGTTTCCAGTATTACTCAGCCGTGAATGGCAGGCCTGAAGATTTTTCAGTTTTGGAACATTTTCTTACCTGGGATAATTTTTGGATTGGGATTATAAAGGTTTTACCACTTGTTGTTGTGTCTTACGGTGTTGGATTACTGGTCGAATTTATTTTTGCAGTTATCAAAGGCCATGAAGTAGAAGAAGGTTACCTGGTAACCGGGATGTTGGTGCCATTGATCGTTCCTATTGATACTCCTTTATGGATGTTAGCCGTAGCAATTGTTTTTGGAGTTGTTATTGGTAAGGAAGTATTTGGCGGAACGGGGATGAATATTTTAAACCCTGCCTTAACCATTCGGGCATTTTTATTTTTCGCATATCCCACCTGGATGACAGGCGACAAAGTTTGGGTACATGAGGCGGTAGAACTAGCCGGGACACCCGATGCCATTTCCGGAGAAACAATCTTAGGCTATTTGGCACAAAACAATGCCAGTGAATTTTCATACAGTGTATCCGATATGTTCTTTGGATTTATTCCCGGATCTGTTGGGGAAACCTCTGCATTCTTGATATTATTGGGAGGTCTCTTTCTGATATTCAGTAAAATAGCAAGCTGGCGGATCATGGTAAGCGCCGTTATAGGGTCTTTGGTTATGGGACTTATTTTTAATGGAGTAGCAGATGCAGGATGGATCAGCGAGACCAGTAATTTTTATGGTTTGATGAGTTTCGATTTCTGGAAACATTTAATAGTAGGAGGGCTGGCCTTTGGAATTGTGTACATGGCCACCGACCCGGTTACCGGATCCCAGACCAATAAGGGGAAATGGATCTATGGATTCCTGATTGGATTTATTTCTGTTATGATCCGTGTTTTCAATCCGGCGTATCCTGAAGGTGTATTCCTGGCAATCTTACTTATGAATGTTTTTGCGCCTACTATAGATCATTACGTAGTGCGAGGAAATATTAGAAAACGTATGAAACGACTTAAAAATGCTGTGATCCTTCCTAAGGAAACGAAAGAACAAAAAGAGCAGCTAAAAGTTGAAACAATTTAATTATACCAATGGATAAGGAAAAAAATCTTTATACAGTTCTTTTTGCAGGTGCCATGGTTATAGTGGTAGGTACTATTTTGGCCTATCTGGCATCTGCCCTGAGCGCAAGAATCAAGGAGAATGAAAGGTTCGAGAAACAACAGAACATTTTGTACGCCATGGGCGTAAACGAGAATGAGGGTGACGGCAGTGTAGATTTTATCCCTACGGATAGGGTTGAGCAGGAATTCACTAGTTACATAACAGATCAGCTGGTAATTGAGGGGGATAAGATCACAAAGGACGATCAGGCATACCTGATCGATATAAAAAAGCAGTTAGATATTCTCAAGAATGGAGAAACGCCTAAGTTACCTGTTTTTATAGGGGAGAAGGATGGAGAAAAATTCTATATCATTCCAATGTACGGAAAAGGGCTTTGGGATGCCATTTGGGGATTTATGGCCCTCGATGAAGATATGACAGTTAAGGGTGTATTTTTCGATCACAAAGCGGAAACTCCCGGTCTGGGGGCTAATATAAAACAGCGCTACTTTATGGACGATTTTAAAGGAGAGTCCATTTTAGCCGGTACGCAATATGCAGGTATAAAAGTAGCCAAGGGAAATAATGACCCGGTGAACACCATTAAGGACGACAATGAAGTGGATGCCCTGGCAGGTGCAACCATTACCGGTAATGGGGTATCGTCGATGATCTCTAAGACAGTGAATCTCTATAAAGATTATTTTGAAACATTAAGAAATAAAGAATAATATGGCACTACTTTCAAAAAAGGATGCAAACTTAATATTAGATCCACTAGCAGATAACAACCCTATTACCATTCAGGTATTGGGAATTTGTTCGGCCCTGGCGATTACCGCTGAATTGAAAGCGTCTATTGTAATGGCCTTGTCGGTTATTTTCGTACTGGGCCTTGGAAATGTGGTGATCTCATTAATGCGTAATATCATCCCTTCTAAGATCAGGATTATTGTTCAACTTGTGGTAGTGGCCGCTTTAGTTATCGTTGTTGATCAGGTTCTTAAAGCATTTGCCTATCAGTTGAGTAAAACCCTGGCGGTCTTTGTAGGCTTAATTATAACGAATTGTATCATCATGGGTCGTTTCGAAGCATTTGCCTTAGGAAATGGGGTAAAGCGCTCGTTTCTTGATGGAATTGGAAATGCAGCTGGATATGGAATAATTTTGATTATCGTAGGGTTTTTCAGGGAATTACTTGGATCCGGAACCCTTTTGGGCTTTGCAGTCCTTGGAGACCCGATAGCAAAAACAGGACTGTATTCTTTTGGGTACGAAAACAACGGCTTTATGCTTTTATCTCCCATGGCCTTAATTGTGGTGGGGTTATTGATTTGGGTACAGCGTTCCCGTAACAACGCATTGATCGAGGAAAACTAGAATAGCTTTTAAACAAGAATTATGTTAGAGCACATAGAATTATTTTTCAAGTCTATTTTTATAGATAATATGGTATTCGCCACATTTTTGGGAATGTGTTCCTATCTGGCGGTATCGAAAAAAGTGACCACGGCTGTGGGCTTGGGTGCAGCGGTTATATTTGTACTCGCCGTTACGGTTCCCCTTAACTGGTTATTAGATCAGTATTTATTGCGCGATGGCGCTTTGGCATGGTTGGGACCAGAATATGCCGATTATAATTTAAGTTTCTTATCGTTTATCCTCTTTATTGCCACCATCGCAACTATGGTGCAATTGGTCGAAATAGTGGTGGAGAAGTTTTCACCGGCACTTTATAATTCACTGGGAATTTTTCTCCCATTGATCGCAGTTAATTGTGCCATTTTAGGAGGCTCTTTATTTATGCAAGCTCGTGAAATCCCATCTTTGGGACTCGCTTTCAATTATGGTCTGAGTTCAGGGATCGGATGGTTTTTGGCGATTTTCGCGATCGCAGCCATTAGAGAGAAAATACGATATTCCAATGTTCCTCCACCATTACGCGGACTGGGGATTACATTTATTATCACAGGACTTATGGCTATTGGGTTTATGAGTTTTGGTGGCATGCTTACAGGCGGAGATGAAGCACCTGTAGTTCCCGAACCAACCACCGTTCAAAAAACCGAAAAAGAAGAATTAAAATTGGATAAAGAGCAGGAAGAAACCGCGGTCTCTTTTAACTCAATAACAAAAGAAAAAGAATGATATTAGCTACAAGTACATTAGGCACAATTCTGATTACTGTTGTTGCCTTTATGATTTTATTGCTACTGTTGGTTGCACTATTGCTCTTTACTAAAGAGAAATTGTCTCCTTCAGGACCTGTTACCATTACGATCAATGGTGAAAAGAAAATACAGGTAAGTTCAGGAAATTCGTTGTTGTCTACGCTGGGGAACCAGAAGATATTTCTCCCATCGGCTTGTGGTGGTGGAGGTACCTGTATACAATGCGAATGCCACGTACTTGCTGGTGGAGGTGAAGCATTGCCTACTGAGACTCCTCATTTTTCTAAAAAAGAATTGAATCATGGTGCCCGTCTGGCGTGTCAGGTGAAGGTTAAGCAAGACATGGAGATCACTATTCCGGAGGAAGTTTTCGGAATAAAGAAATGGGAAGGTACAGTAGTTCGTAACTATAATGTGGCCTCATTTATTAAAGAGTTTGTGGTTAAAATTCCGGAGGATATGAACTACAAGGCTGGGGGTTATATTCAAATAGAAATACCTCCCTGCCAGATCAAGTATTCGGACATTGATATTACTGCACACCCCGAAGAACATGAAACCCCGGATAAATTTCAGACCGAGTGGGACAAGTTTAATCTTTGGCCGCTGGTAATGAAAAATAATGAAATAGTAGAACGAGCCTATTCCATGGCTTCTTACCCTGCAGAAGGCCGGGAGATCATGTTGAATGTAAGGATAGCAACACCTCCATGGGATCGTTCCAAGAATGGTTGGATGGATGTGAATCCCGGTGTGGCCTCGTCCTATATTTTCGCTCAGAAACCGGGTGATAAGGTTACCATTTCTGGTCCTTACGGTGAGTTCTTTATAAACGAATCGGATTCTGAAATGCTGTATGTAGGTGGTGGTGCCGGTATGGCTCCAATGCGGTCGCATTTATACCATCTTTTTAAAACGTTAAAAACGAATAGAAAGGTTTCCTATTGGTATGGAGGACGTTCCAAACGAGAATTGTTTTATATAGACCATTTTAAAAAATTGGAAGCGGAATTTCCAAATTTCAAATTCTATATGGCGCTATCTGAACCACAGGAAGTCGATAATTGGAAGGTTAAAGAAGATCTGGACGCCCCTGGAGACGGTTTTGTTGGGTTTATTCATAATTGTGTGATCGATAACTATCTTAGTAAACATGAGTCTCCTGAAGATATTGAATTGTATTTCTGTGGACCTCCATTGATGAACAAAGCTGTTCAAAAAATGGGCGAGGATTACGGTATCCCGGATGAACATATAAGATTCGATGACTTCGGTGGATAACCCTTTTCATAAGAATAATAGAAAAACCGATATCAATACATATCGGTTTTTTTGATATTGTATGTGATATGATAGCACTTACTGAACAGGAATTACACAATCTGGCCATGAATATCGTTGGCAGGGAGCTGGAATCTAGTGGGTATGAATTTATGGCGGTTAACAGCAAGCCTAAACGGAATCCACAATTTGTTTGTCTGAAGGACAAGCAATTGCATTTTATTGTGGTCAGAAATGTAGTATATCCAGATGATCCCAGATCTTATGACAGGGAATTGTTATCAAAAGTTAAGGAACAGGCTTTTAAGTTCGAGGCGAAGACCTTTTATGCCGGAGTTGGCCTTTCCAATGCTATTGATCAAAACCTTCCTGTGTACCTTAACGAAAAATACATTGTAGATTATGAAGGCCTTATTGAAATTTAGGAATACATTCCAGGTACTGGTAGTAGTGCTGCTATTTTTGTCGGCCTGTACAGGAGATCATTCCACATGGGTGAGGAATACCAATGCAGGACCGGCTTTGGGTACCTCATATAGCATTATTTATTTAACAAAGGATTCTACCGATCTGCAGACCGGTATTGATTCAGTTTTTAATGCCGTGAATGCTTCTATGTCTACCTATATCCCCAATTCTGATATTTCAAGAATAAACGAAGGTGATACTTCGGTGCAGGTAGATCATATGTTTATTGAAGTACTTGCCATTTCCAAGGAGGTTTACCATAATACGGATGGTTATTTTGATCCCACAGTAGGAATCCTGGTTAATGCCTGGGGATTCGGCCCAGAGGCCGGAATTCAAATGGACAGTGCTTATGTTAACAGTTTACTTCACTATGTGGGCCTTGATAAAGTAAGTTTAACCCAAGATAACAGGATACTAAAAGAGCAAGCCGAAATTCAACTCGATTTCAATGCTATTGCCAAAGGGTATGCCATAGACATGTTGGCTTCTTATCTGGATACGCAGGGGATACAGAACTACCTCGTAGAAGTAGGGGGTGAGATCGTAACCAAAGGCGAAAACAGGGTAAAGCAAAAAATGTGGGTTGTAGGCGTAGATGACCCACAGGTAGAATTGGGCAGGCAGCTCAAGATTACCTTGAATCTTAAGGACAAAGCCCTTGCATCTTCCGGAAATTACAGGAAATTCCGGATCGATTCGCTTACCGGGGAAAAATACGTCCATACCATTGATCCAAAAACTGGTTTTACCAAAAATTCAAATATCCTGGCTGCCACAGTTGTTGCCGAGACATGTGCCATGGCCGATGCCTATGCCACGGCTTTTATGGCCATGGATTTACCTAATTCCATAGCCTTATTGGAACAGCAAAAGGATCTTGAAGGCTATATAATTTATTTGGATGCGGAAGGACAGGCAACTGAGTTTATGACCGAAGGCTTCAAAAAGCTGGTCAATAAATAATCACACTTTAGATACCAGAGGAATGATCTCTCTTTTAGCCAACCGATAGGTATCTATCGCTTCGTTGCTCAATTGGGCCGTATAAGCAACCTCGTTGACTTTAAATCCCACACTGCGCAACTTGTCAAAATAATCGCGCCCGTATATGCGTACATGGTCGTATTGACCAAAGATACGAGCCCGTTCTTTTTTGTCAGTGATCGTAGAATCTTCAAACGTCTTTTCCCTATTCAGATCTTGGGGTATCTGGAATATTCCCCATCCTCCGGGTTTTAAAATTCGAAACAATTCGGCCATAGCCTTTTTGTCATCAGGAATATGTTCGAGGACATGATTGCATAATAGCACATCATACGTATTATCCTCAAAAGGAAGGTTACAAATGTCTGCTTTCACATCGGCCAGGGGGGAATTAAGATCTGTGGTGGTGTAATCCAGATTTTCAAGTTTCCTAAACCTTTTATAAAAGGCCTGTTCGGGAGCAAAGTGTAATACTTTGTGTTGCTTTGTGAAAAAGTTGGTTTCATTTTGGAGATATAGCCACAACAGTCTGTGCCGTTCCAGGGAAAGGGTAGAAGGGGACAGGACATTCTCTCGTGGATTTTCGTATCCGTAAGGTAAAAATCGCCTGAATTGTCTACCGTCAATGGGATCCGTATACCGTTTACCACTTAAAAAAAGGGCTAGCAAAGGTCTGGCCAGATAACTCAATTTTATTAGAAATGGTCTGGGGAAAACTTTGAGTATGTACTTAAAAATTCGTTTCACAAGGATTCCCCCTAAATTATAATTGTGGTTTTTTTACCCGGAATTCTTCTTCTTCATCCGATACAATTCCAAGGGCTTCATATATGTATTGAAAGGTAGAGAGCAATTCCGGTTTGCCGTTCACCAGGGCCACGTTGTGTTCAAAATGCGCACTGGGTTTACCATCTGCTGTCAGGATGGTCCAACCGTCCTTTAACTGTCGTATTCTACGGGTTCCCATGTTGATCATAGGTTCTATTGCTACCACCATACCCTCGACAAACTTTTTACCACGGCCACGTTTACCATAATTGGGCATTTCCGGAGCTTCATGTAGTTTTTTACCCAAACCATGTCCTACTAATTCACGAACAATGCCATAGCCTTGGGCTTCGCAATAGTGTTGAATGGCATAGCCCACATCGCCCACACGATTCCCCAATTTAAATTCACGGATCCCCACATAAAGGGATTCCTTGGATATTTTCAGTAGTTTTTTCGTTTCGGGAGCTACATCGCCTACTTCAAAAGTATAGGCGTGATCACCATAAAATCCATTTTTAAGGGATCCACAATCTACAGAGAGGATGTCTCCTTCTTTTAAAGGTTCATTGTTGGGGATTCCATGCACCACCTGAGCATTTGGGCTTAAGTTTAACGTATTTGGAAAATCGTACATCCCAAGGAAACCGGGTTCTGCACCATGATCCCTAATGAACGCTTCTGCCAATTCATCCAAATACAATCCGGTTACCCCCGGTTTAATCTCCGAGGCCAGCATCCCCAGGGTTTTAGAGACTATCAGGGCGCTTTCGCGTATTAATTCTATTTCTTCAGCCGATTTAATATGGATCATAAGTGATTAACTCAATTTTTTAGACAAGCGATTTTTGGGTCATAACATCGGGTTGGGGAATACCCATCATGTGCAGGATTGTAGGTGCAATATCGCCCAGGACACCATTTTGAACTTTTTTGATGTCGTTATCCACCACGATAAGAGGTACCGGGTTGGTAGTATGTGCAGTATTAGGGCTGCCGTCCGGATTGATCATGGTATCGCAATTCCCATGATCTGCAATGACAAGGGTACTGTACCCATGTTCTAATCCGGCAGTAATGACTGCTTTTGCACATGCGTCGACCGTTTCACAAGCTTTTATGGCGGCCAGCATATCGCCTGTATGCCCTACCATATCTGGATTTGCAAAATTCAGACAAACAAAATCTACTTCACTCAATTTCAATTCAGGGATAATAGCATCCCTAATTTCGTAAGCACTCATTTCGGGCTTCAGATCGTAGGTGGCTACTTTCGGTGAAGGACACATGATTCGGCCCTCACCTTCGAACGGGATTTCTCTTCCACCGTTAAAAAAGAAGGTTACATGCGGGTATTTTTCTGTTTCTGCGATCCGTATCTGCCTTTTTCCGGCTTTGGAGAGTACTTCACCCAGGGTAAGTTCAATATTCTCCTTATCATAAACAACGTGCACACCTTCATAAGAATCATCGTAATTGGTCAAGGTTACATAATACAAATCCAGTTTGTGCATATTGTATTCGTGCATATTTTTTTGAGTCAGTACCTCTGTTAATTCCCTTCCCCGATCGGTCCGGAAATTAAAGAAGATCACGACATCGCCCTCTTCAATTTTGGCTAATGCCTCCCCATTTTCATCGGTCGCTACAAAGGGTTTCAGGAATTCATCTGTAATACCTTCATCATAGCTTTTTTGTATGGCAGACAAAATATCAGTCGTTTTTTCACCCTTTCCATTCACCAACAGATCATAGGCAAGGTGTACGCGTTCCCATCTTTTATCCCTGTCCATGGCGTAATACCTTCCTATTACCGAGGCGAGTTTCGCACTTTTGTCGGAACAATATGTAATCAGGTCTTGTAAAAATCCTTTTCCACTCCTTGGATCTACGTCTCTGCCATCCGTAAATGCATGTACAAATACGTTTTTTAAGGCATAGCTTTCGGCTGCCCTGATAAGGCCTTTTAAATGGTTGATATGGCTATGTACGCCACCATCACTTACCAATCCCAAAAAGTGCACCGCTTTGTTATTATTTTTAGCAAAAAGTAATGCTTCCTTAATAGCAGGTTCATCCTTTAGTGTATCGTCCTTAATAGCCAAATTAATTTTAGCAAGATCCTGATACACAATTCTACCGGCTCCCAGGTTCATATGTCCAACTTCACTATTTCCCATTTGACCTTCCGGTAACCCCACATTCATACCATCTGTTAGCAACGTGGTATTTGGGTAGTTTTTATACAAAGAATCCACAAAGGGAGTGTTGGCATTGTCGATGGCAGATACCTTTGGATCCGGAGAAATTCCCCAGCCATCAAGGATCATTAAAATCACTTTCTTATGCATATCCATGGGTTCGTTTTCTATTTTGAACATCAAAAATAGTGCGATTTTATCGGGATTGCCACAATTCTCATAGCTTTTTCAATCCATCGAAGGGTCCATCGAACATTTAATAGAAAATAAAGTCAGGAATGCAGGATGTTAATCATAAAAAAACCCCGATGAAGCCATCAGGGTTATTATACGTAATTTACTTACGAGTTTAGTGTTCACGTAAAAGAGTAAATAAATACGATACTTTTAAAATTCAAAACCTGTAAATGCCCTGTATAAAAACGCATATACTGCCATAAATAACATTAATACGCAAAATACTGAGTACGCTTTTAAAAGCACTACCACGAATTCCGGTTTGCAGTCATCAAAAGCCTCTACATAAAGGTTTTTAAAGTGTAATAGTGTTCCCATATAGTCTAATTTGAATTATAGCTATAAGGGGTTAAATCAGGGGCAAATAATGATTTGGGAGAATTCCAAAGATAGAAAAAAATGCAGAACAACCTAATTTATGACGACATATTGCACCTAAACTCCGCGTTCATACTTTTTAATGGCTTTTTTTATTTTGGCTATTCTATTTTCGGGGTCGGGATGTGTACTTTGAAACTCGGGTACACGGTTAGAACCGGCAGCTGCTTTAAGGATCTCCATGACCCGGATCATTTCTAAAGGTTTATACCCGGATCGTATCATTAATAAGACTCCCAGGTCATCACTTTCCAGTTCATCTCCCCGGCCATTTTTTAAAAGGGTATTCTGGCCAATACTTCCTACAATGTCCCCGGCATCGGCACCCACAGAGGCCCCCATGCTGATCGTTTTCCAAAAATTACTTTCTGCGATGCGCTCGGCCGAATGCCGGCCAATGACATGTCCAATTTCATGGCCTAAAACCCCGGCCAACTGAGCTTCATTCAATTGGGAGAACAGCGCATAGGTTATAAAGATCTGTCCGCCTGGCAGGGCAAAAGCATTTATGGTTCTGTCATCTGCCAATAAATGGAATTCATATCGATAGGGTGTTTCGCGGGCAATGCTATTTTGCACAAGTTTGTTACCTACAACATCTACATAAGACTGCATGCGCTCATCAGGGTAAAGGCCACCGTATTGCTGTGCAATCTGTGGGGTGCTTTGTAAGCCAATGGCAATTTCCTGGTCTGCGGTCATATTAATATTTTGAACGCGGCCTGTATACGGATTTGTTTCCTTGTTGCTCCAACGTTGAATCAAGGCAAAAGCAACAATGGCAAGACCAATAAATATCCTGATTTTCCAATTGGTTCTTCTCATTACTACACGGTTTTATTCGCAATAAATTTTAAAATATCACAAAAGTTCCCTGTTGATATCTAGTATATTATCGCGGATATAGGTTTTGATAAATCCTGTTGTAAAATGTTCACTGCCAATGAGATCTTCCTGGATCAATAATTGAAGAATGTTCTTTTTTCGGAAGGTCGCAAGCATTGGCACAGAAAGGGGAGCATAGCTATAATGCCATGGTTCATATTTAAATCCCCGTCTCTTAGGTTCATCGGTATACACCAGATAGAAATTATATTCATTCGCATGTTC
>CALZFZ010000103.1 GCA_945786965.1 uncultured Muriicola sp.
GCATAATCCCAAAAATACCGGAATGAACCGTGAAATCGATTTTGATTAAAAGGCCTATTTGGTGCAGGCCCCAGCCATCGGTCATAATCTACACCCGCTGGGGATTCCGAATCCGGAACCACATCAAATCCGCGACCGTAGTTCACGGTTGCCCAGGCTTTCACCTGCCTTATCCTACCCAGGACCCCGGTTTTCAGATACTCCAGGGCTTCGATCCAATGCGGGTCGCTTCGCTGCCACTGCCCAACCTGCACTACCCTATTGTATTTCCGAGCGGCTTTTACCATGAGATCGGCTTCCACAATGCTGTTGGCGATAGGTTTTTCCACATAGACGTCTTTCCCCGCCGCACAGGCATCTGTCATTTGAATGCAATGCCAATGGTCCGGAGTACCTATAATGACCGCATCCAATGCTTTCATTTTTAAGAGCTCTTCATGGTTATTAAAGGTTTTTGGACGGTGCCCGGTCATAGTCTCCAGTTCTTCGGCACGACTTTTTAATAGGTCCGCGTCTACATCGCACAGGGCTGTGCATTTTGTTCCCTGGTTTTTTAGAAAAGAGATGAGGTTCCACCAACCCATTCCATTAACTCCAATAAGGCTAACATGTAAAACATCTTTGTTCATTACAGAATTGGTAGCCGAAAGTTGACTTATTGGCAAAGTGGTTGCAATGGAGGCCGCACCCAGGTTTTTTAAAAATTTTCTTCTATTGCTCATTTCAAAGGAATTGGTCCTTTAAAATAATCCTTTTTTAAATAAGATTTAGGGGTCACGCCAAATAATCCCTTTAAGGACAGGGAACTTTATTGGTCCAACGCTATTAGGACGTAGATCGGGAAGCAATACGCTTACTCCATTTCACCACTTCGTACCAGATAACAAAAAGAAAACCGGCTGCCACACTTATTCCCAACTGTTCAGACGTCAACGGTTCAAAAGTAAAGAATAGTGCGAAGGATTTCACATAAATTAATAGGCCCGTTAGACCAGTGGTAATCAGAATGATCAAAGGAACCAGTTGGTTCTTATATTTTAGTGTAGTAACTATGGAATAATAGAAAGACCGGTTCACAAGGGTTAGGAAAATATTGGCACTAATGAGTACCGTAAAAACCATGGTCCTGGTTTGGGATTCATTTAAACCCTTCGAGACTGCATACCCATAAACAAGCAGCGCACCGATTGTGATCATAAGGCCTTGCAGGATGCTTGTGAACAATTCCTTCCATTTAAAAAAGGTAATCCTAAATGGGCGAGGTTTTTGCTGCATGGTATATTGTTCCATCGGTTCGTTCTCATAAATAATGGAACAGGTAGGCCCCATTATCAATTCCAACAAAATGACATGCACGGGTGTAAATATATTGGGGTAGATCCACCCAAGCGCCAATGGAATAAAAACGACCAAAATGATAGGGATGTGTATGGAGATAACATATTGTATGGCTTTTTTCAGGTTGGCATAGATCTTTCGTCCCATGGCAATGGCATCGACCATTTTGGAAAGGTCATCTTCCAGTAGCACCAGGGCTGCAGAAGCTTTGGCGATCTCAGTTCCTTTTTTCCCCATGGCCACTCCAATATTCGCCGCTTTCAGGGCAGGGCCATCGTTAATGCCATCACCTGTCATGGCTACGATCTCCCCACTCTTTTTTAAGGCTTCCACGATCCTTAACTTGGCCTCCGGAAACATCCGGGTAAAGACCGAAGTTTCATTTACCTTTCTTTGAAATGGTTCATCACCTAAATTCATAATTGCTGTAGCATCGATCATCTTGTCTCTATCCCTGAAATTGATCTGTTCCGCAATTGCCCTGGACGTGATCTCATTGTCGCCGGTAATAATTTTTACTTTGATTCCCGCTTTATAAAAATCCTGAAAAACAGATTCGATATTGGCTTTGGGCGGGTCATAAAAAGCGACCAACCCCAACAGTCTAAATTGTAAATCCTGTTGTTTCTTCGGAAAATTGTCCCCGTTGAATTGTGCTCTTGCCACCCCCAAGATCCGATACCCATTAGCAGCCATTGTGGCCACAGCTTCCATGGTATGGCTTATCTCATCTTCTGAAAGGCCGGAAATTCTAAGAAAGGCCTCAGGAGCTCCTTTGGCAGCAATGATCCTGGTACCGGTACCATCTTCAAAGATGTGTGTCATCATTGGCGGTTTCCCCCCCAGAGGGTACTCATGCCGCATTGTAAATTTAGCCCGTTCATCTTCACCAATGGTCCGGGTGTAGGCTTTGTGTAAGGCCAGTTCCATGGGATCGAAAGGAATAGGTTCACTGGCCCACATGGCATATTGTATTAACTCCTTCTCCTGGTCGCCCAATTCGGCCTTTGGATCGGTAAACCTCCCTGTTTCCAACACGAACAGGCGGGCAAGACTCATTTCATTCTTAGTGATGGTTCCGGTTTTATCAACGCAGATTACAGTAGCACTGCCCAGGGTTTCTACTGTTTTCATTTGTTTTACCACAATCCCCATTTTCATTAAGCGCCAGGCACCGATGGCAAGAAACGTAGTGAAGGCCACCGGAATTTCTTCCGGAAGTATACTCATGGCCAGGGTAAGTGCTCTCAATAAACTGTCTAAAACAGATCCTGTTTTAAAAAAGTTGATGCCCCAAACCAAGAGGAATACAACGATCCCAAGGGCGGTCATTCTTTTTACAAAGCTGTTGATCTGAATTTCTAAGGGGGATTTTTCTTCCCTGATGGTGGCAATACTCTTCCCGATCTTTCCAAGTTGGGTTTGGTTGCCTACCGTTTTCACTTCCAGAATAGCCAGGCCACTTGCCACACTGGTTCCCCTGTAAACCATTGGATCTGTGCTGGAAATATCCTTATAAACCGGCAAGGATTCCCCGGTTAAAACAGACTCGTTTACAGAAAAATCATTCGATTGAATAATGATCCCATCGGCAGCGATCACAGATCCTTCCTCCACCATTAACAGATCGCCCACAACCACATCTTCCAGGTTTATTTTTAGGGTAGCATTATTTCGAATAACGTTGCATTGTGGCTGACTTATGGTCTTTAGCTTATCCAGTGCCTGTCTGCTTCGTGAATCCTGGAATAATGAAATAGCCGATACGAGTATGATTGCAATTGCCAGGAAGATACCATCCCCATACTCCCCAACAGCGAAATAGATAGAGGAAGTGGCAAGGAGCAAAAGAACCATTGGTTCGCCCAGCAACTGCTTTAAAGCCTTCCAAATTGGGTTTTCTTTTTTGTAATAAAGCGCATTACTGCCAGAATCCTGGCGGGATCGTAATACTTCCTCCTCACTCAAACCTTTTAAATCAATAGGCGCTATTTGCATTCGGTTCTTTATAATGTTCTGATCACGATCTTACACATTTGAAAGATACTTTAGGTTTTAAAATTAGGCTACATGCAGGCTACAATTTCCCATTTTTAACTGATCCCGGAATCTATATCCTGGTTATCATATACTCAATAATAAAGGATAAAATCAAGATATGACGACCCAATAATTTTATCCGTTATTATATACCATCCTTTGCAAGACCCTGAACCGTACACAAGGACATTTTAAAGAATGTTTTTAAACAGCTTTATATGAATTATATAAAGCCTAAACCTCGCCGGTATATTGCCTAAAACATTAAGTTAGAATAAATCATGCTTTTTAAATCCTTAGGCAAACCGTCTCGGATATCTTCCATTTCCCCAAGGGAAATGTATTTTCTTAGATAGATAAAGGTGGTGTCTATGTATCTTTCTGCCACCTCATCATTATATTCAAAATCATTGACTGCCGCAACGCCATCATGTTTCCGAACAAGATCTACAAACTCTGCCATCTTTTTAACTTTCGGTTTTTCCTTTCTCATTTGCCAACCGTTCACATAAACAGCTTTTAAGAACATAGGCAATTGGGCTATAAACTGCAATGATTCCTGTGGAGAAATAAGATCGCGCAATGCGTGCATAATAGACGAGAAGATTCTTCCCGCCTTGACTGTGTCTTCACCCAGGTTCATTTCCCTGGCATATTCCTTTAGAAAGGTGTTTCCATCTTTCGCATATTCATTAAAATTGAGTGCCATAATACCGGTATTTAAGATTAGATCTTAAAGATGAAGGAAAACTTTTTTCTACCAAATGACCGGAGTCATATAGCCTTATTTTTTTTCTTGTGGAAAATAAAAATCAGACTGATGAAAATCATAGTTTCCATAATTTGGTATTGCTACTTTTAGTTGATAGCTTAATGTGAAGTCATGAAAAAAATTCTCTTACCCACAGATTTTTCAAAAAGTGCCTGGAATGCCATCACCTACGCGTTAGAATTTTTTAAAAATGAAACATGTACTTTTTATTTGTTGCATGCGTACACCCCAGCATTCTACCGCATGGACTACATGCTGGGAGGCCCCATTTTTAGCGCCATCCCCGATACTGAAGTAGATATATCGTTACTTGGGCTGGAAAAAACACTTTCCGATATAAAAAAATTACCGAAAAATCCCAGGCATCATTTTGAAGAGGTTTCGGCATTTAACGTGCTTACCCATGAGATTAATGACCTTACCCGGGAAAAGAGTATAGACCTTATTGTAATGGGTACCACAGGAGCTACCGGCGCCAAGGAAGTGTTTATAGGAAGCAATACCGTTTATGTATTGCGAAAAGCAACTGCGCCTGTTTTGGTTGTTCCGGTGAACTCGAAATATAAATCCGTTAAAAAAGTCCTTTTCCCTACAGATTATTTAACGCAATACAAAGAGCAGGAGTTCATACATCTCATTGAATTGGTGAAAATGTCAGGGGCCCCTCTTACTGTCCTTCATGTTAAGGAAGAATATGAACTCAGTGATGCTCAACTTAAAAACAAAGAACATTTAGCCACCCTTTTAAAAGGAATACCGCACACCTTTGTTGAAGAGAAGGGAAAACTGATGCCGGATGCTGTGATCGAATATATAGACCAGGAGAATTTTGATCTCCTTGCGATGATGAACAGGAAGCACTCTATCCTGGATCGTCTTTTCGTAAAACACAATGTGGATCAATTAAGCTTTCATGTGCAAGTACCCTTTTTCGTAGTCCGAGATACTGCAAAAGTTGCTTCCAGAT
The DNA here is from genome assembly GCA_945786965.1 of uncultured Muriicola sp. Lineage (GTDB taxonomy): Bacteria > Bacteroidota > Bacteroidia > Flavobacteriales > Flavobacteriaceae > Muriicola. The sequence goes on from CALZFZ010000103.1 coordinate 5,118, forward strand.
CGGCCTCCAATGTAAGCTGATAACCCATCCGAAGTGTTTTAACTACTTGGAGTACAGGGTTTAGTTAGATCGGTTACTCCTGATAGATCGGTTACTCCTGCCCCGGTTTAGATTATTTTGGTCGTGATATCGTTTTATATTCTCGTCATTGTAATTCCTAACCCTCACATACCTGGAGCGACTTAAATTAACGGTCCGGTACCTGGGTGGCAAGACATTTACGCGGACCCATACTCCACTATCCCAATAAAGATAATTTCGGGCAGACAGGTCGTAATAAATACTATATTCCGGGAAATATACATACCGCACTACTTCCACGCGATTGGGGTAAAACCAGGGTGGTGGGGGTGGATTTCCAATCCGTGAAGATACAATGACCGGGCCACAGCTGGTTAAAAGGAATGCCCCACTTACAAGGAGTCCTATGAATACGTTTCGTTTTGTTTTCATCGGTATTCGATTTTTACAAATAAATACTACCTAAAAGGAAATTGAAATGACCATCGTCATTTCATATTGTGAAGAGTTGATATATCTTGGTCTCACAAGTAAGATTAAAAGTTATTTATTAATTATAAAACCCAAAAATCATGTCAGACAACAACAGTGGAAACATCTTATTAGCCCTTTTAACAGGAGCCGCAATAGGAGCAGGAGTAGGAATTTTGTACGCACCGGATGAAGGTAAAAAAACCCGGAAAAAAATTAAAACTAAGGTAGTAGATGCTAAGCACGATATTACCGAAAGATTAACACATGCCAGGGAAGAACTTACCAAAACCGTTGACGAGAAGAGAGAAGCCTTTGAGCACAAACTAGAAGATTCTATTGCCAATATGAGCTACAAAGCAGACGATATAATCGCCACGCTGGAGCGTAAATTGGAAGATCTAAAAACTAAAAATGCAAAATTGCAGAAATAGGTTCTCATGGCTTTAAAAGAATTGAAATATAACATTTCCGAAATAGATGAGCATATTCATTCATACGTGGAGGAAAGTGTTGAGTACGCCAAGCTTAAGAGTTTTAAATTATCCATGGTCATAGTGACCTACTTTGCCAAATTATTTTTAATTGGCATTATTGGACTACTGGCATTACTACTCTTAAGCCTGGCTGCTTCTTTGGCCATAGGTGCCGCTATGGACAATACGGTGTATGGCTATTTGGTCATTGGTTTTGTCTACGTACTGGTAGGAATTGTATTCTATCTATTCAGGGACAAGGTCAATAAACCGATACTCAGAATGTTTTCTAATAAATTTTTTGAAGATGATGAATAAGAGGTACAGTTCATTCAAAGAAATTGATCGGGAACTTCAAATTTTGGAGTTGCAGCGAAAACTGGATTGGGAACATATTAAGCTCAATACCAAGGCTATTAAAAATACCCTGGCCCCTCCCAATTTTGGCCGAAGATTAGAAAACGTAGTACAGCAGGCTGCAATAACCTTTGTGCTAAAAAAACTGATACAGCGAAGAACTAAAAGGCGACAAGAACAGATTGAACTTCAATAGTATTCCCTTTACTTTATTACAAAATACTTTTAAACCTTGTGAAGTATTTGGTTCTATTGTTTAAGGATTAGATACCTTTATGGTCATTTAATTCAAGAACAATGAAAACTGGTTTGGCACTTTCCGGGGGAGGCGTTCGTGGAATAGCCCATATCGGGGCTATTAAAGCATTGGAGGAACATGATGTATTCCCCTCGAGAATTTCCGGATCCAGTGCCGGTGCCATTGTTGGCGCTCTGTACGCAGGAGGCCGTAAACCAAAAGAAATTTTGGAATTTTTTAAAACCGTAAATCCGTTTAGCATAACGAACTATGCGGTGAACAAACCGGGCTTTGTTAATACGGAAAAATTATATGACCATTTTAAAAAGCTGTTGCCCGAAGACTCTTTTGAAGGGCTTCAGATTCCCATGTCGATTACAGCGACCAACATCCTGGATGGCACTTTAAAAGTTTTCACGGAAGGCCCACTTATTAAAGCTATTTTAGCTTCTGCAGCATTCCCGGGAATTTTTACACCTATAAAAATCGACAACAACTACTATGTGGATGGCGGTACACTTAATAATTTTCCAGTAGACCTACTTAGAAAAAAATGTGACAAAGTAGTTGGGGTGTATGTAAACCCGTTTGAAAAAGTCAGTATTAAGGAGTTAAAATACTTCTACAATGTGGTTGAGCGGTCTTTTCAGATCCGTAGTGCAGATATTTCCAGGAATAAATTCAAAGACTGTGACCTATTGATATGCCCGCAGGGCCTCGGCAGCTATAGCACCTTTTCAATGGGGGAAATGGATAAGATCTACCAATTGGGTTATGAGGCCACTATGAATGCCTTGAAGACAGAAAAAGGGAAATCCATTATGGAAGCATTAACGAGATAAAAGTATACCCTCCTGCCAAGGCTCACGTTCTAAAGTAGCATTCATAATTTAGCAGGAGGGTATTGTCAACTAAGAAGAAGGTATTATGCAATCTCCACCTTTTTTGGTTTTAATTTTTTGGCTTCAACTTTTTTCATCAATTTGAAGCTTAAAATTCCATCCATGTACTTGGCTTTTAGTTCTTCTTCTTTTACATTTTCTGGTAACAACAAGGATCTTTCAAAAGAATTGTAAGTAAACTCTTTTCGAGTGTAGTTTTCTTCTTTTTCTTCTTCTGTAAAGGTTTTTTCGGCTTTGATATTCAGATAGCCGTCCTCAATTGTTACTTCAAAGTCTTTTTTGTTAAATCCGGGTGCTGCCAATTCAATTTCAAAAAACTTGTCGGTTTCCTTAATGTTAAGAGCAGGTTCCCCTTTTCTTCCATTCCAGAAATCTGTGTTCATTAATCCCTTGTTCCAAAAACGATTGTCAAAGAAATCTTCCATATCGAAGAAATCGGAGGTAATCAAATTGGTAAAAGGTCGTGTCCGTTTGTTAAATTTTACCAGTGACATAATTATATATTTTAGGTTAAACATTCATTAATCGTTGCAAAATTACTTCAACAATACTGCTTTGCATATGACGGCAATCAGGTCAATGAAAATAATTGTTAACTACTGCATTTTGAGTTGTGTTATAAATCTGGATTATGGGACTGATAAATATCATATTAGTGCTCATTTTATCAACTTATTTTTATGTAATTGTATTCGAGAGTTGCCATAACGCAATGTTCAATTTAAATCGAGAGAAATGATAATTAAGCAATTACATAAACACAGGGAAGAGGAAGATTTTAAATCGTTCTACAGAAAAATAGTTAGTTATGTTCCCGAAGTAAAAGAATTTATAGCGAACAGTTTAAAAGCAGCCGAAAATGAAGGCCAAATTGATCGGGGTTATTACCATCCGGATGATTTGTTAGATGAGGTGTACCTGGAAGTATTTACCAATTTCGATGCTGAATGGGACGTTAAAATGCTGCGGTATCTTCTCTTTAAAAAAGCCGTAGATAAAATAAATGAGAAAAAAGCCATAGAAGTTGCGACATTAGCCTCATCCAGCACAGGTGCATTATTAAAGGAGGAGTTAGACAGGCTCAACGAAGATTTCACGACCGATGGTGATGGGGACCTGATCCTTAATACAGAACTCGACGATATCTCCTATAAGCAAACTAAGACCTCACGCAATACTGTGTATATGGATGCTTCGGTAGAGAACCCTATCCTGGAAAAACTTAAACTGGATGATGCCTTTCAATTATCTGCCCGGCGCAGGGCCTCGTTCGGATACCTTTACACTACCATACCCCATATCAGTAAAACCATTTTTGAGTTGTATGCCTTTGCGAACCAAACCGTGTCCGAAATCGCCTTGATCTTAGACATTGAAGAGGATAAAATAAATAAGGTTTTAAAAGTAGTTACTGAGCGGTTTAAAAGGGTATAACAAATGCCATTCTACGGACATAGATAGCTGTAAAAAGTTTTATAGATCTATATTCAGCAAAACAGGACAATGGTCAGATCCAAAGTGATCGCCTAAAATTTCCACGGCCTTTACTTTACTGGCTATGGACTGGCTCACCAGGAAATAATCGATACGCCAGCCTGTGTTACGCTCCCTTGCTTTAAAGCGATAACTCCAATAGGTATAGGCAACGGTATCCGGATGCAGTTGCCTGAATGAATCTATGAGTCCGGCATTGATAAAATTATCCATCCCATCTATTTCTATCTGGGTATAGCCCGCTGTTTTATTGTAGTTGGCTTTGTCATTTTTCAGGTCGATAGGCCGGTGTGCCACATTAAAGTCGCCACATACGATCACCGGCTTGGTCTGTTCCTTTTCCTTTATATAATTCAGAAAAGCTCCATCCCATTCCTGCCGGTAGTCCAATCGGTCTAATTGCTGACCAGAATTAGGGACATACACATTGATCAAATGAAAAGCAGGATACTCCGCGCATTGGATCCTTCCTTCCAGATCGTGCTCTGGCACCCCCATATCCCTTGAACTATTCAAAGGCTCTTTTTTGGAAATGATGGCCGTGCCGGAATACCCTTTTTTTTCGGCCGAATTGGACAGAAGATGATAGCCGGTTATGGGCGCTAGGGCCTTGCTTACCTCCTCATCCTGCGCTTTTGTCTCTTGCAGGCAAACTACATCGGCATCAAACTCCTTAAAAGATTTAAAGAAATCCTTTTTGACTATGGCCCGAATGCCGTTGATATTCCATGATATGATCTTCATTGATAAAAAGTTTTATCCAAAAATACAATTCTATGATGCCAAAGTTTTAGAGTGTCATGGTGATTTCTCCGCAGGTGAGCATGGCTTCTCCGTAATAAGGATTCCGAATCTCCTGTTCCCAGCTTAACCAGTCGGCCCCCTTGTTGCTGTTCGCCATAGGACAATGTTGAACATAAATTCGCTTATCAGGATCTATTAGGTTGGGTAAAATGGCTACAAAATGGTTTGAGAGGATGACAAATTGTTGCCGTTGTTTTTTAATAGAAGTATTCTCTGATATAGCCATAAAAGATTTTTCCATAGCCTTTACCTGATCAATGGCAGCCCCCTTCAAGGCGGAAGTATTTACCCTTTTGAGTTGAGAAATTGCCTGTTCTGATGCTTGTTGTACTTTTATAGGATCGGATTGAACCAAGGCATCTTTGAGACCCATATAGGAATCCAGGACGGGTTTAAGAGTCTTTTGAAATGCAGGTGATACTTCCTGATTACCGGATTCCATGGTTGATCCCATTCCTTCATGTCCCTGATGCCCCATGTTCATGGTGCCTCCCTCATTCATCATAGACTTTTTACCTTTTAACTGCGCTGCTGCATCTACGGTAAAAGTACCATGCGTAACAATCTCATCTCCTGCCGCCAATCCGTCAAGCACTATATACCCCTCTTCTACGGCATCGCCCAATGTAATTTCACGGATCTCAAAAACCGGGTTTTCCACATCCGTTTTAAGATACACCAGCGATCGCCTCCCTGTCCATAACACTGCGCTCTGTGGGATAATCAGACCCCCCTGGTCTTGAGTTTCTACAGCAACCACGCCTTCAACAAACATCCCCGGTTTTAAAAGATTCTTTTTATTCTCGATTTCGGCCCGGATCTTTACCGTGCGTTTGGTTGCGCTTAATACAGGGTCTATAAATGTGATTTTTGCCGCCATACTATTATTTGGATAAGCCAGCGCTTTAACCTGTATTTCCTGTCCTTTTTTCAATTGAGATACCTGATTCTCATAGCCATCGAATACAGCCCATACCGTAGTTAAATTGACTATTTTTAATAGGGGTGCGCCCTGTTTTATATAATCGCCTTCATCAACCATAATTTTAGATACAATTCCGGATATGGAGGAATAGATTGGGAAACTCTCCTGGACCCTGCCTGAACTTTCTATTGCCGAAATCTGTTTGTCTGTTAACTTCCAAAGCTTCAGCTTATTCTTTACTGCCAGATATAAGGAGGGCTGTGATTCTTTTAAACTCATGGCCGTAAGCAATTCCTGTTGTGCCGATACTAACTGAGGGGAATAGATACTCGCCAATGGCTGACCCTGGCGTACTTGCTGACCTTCATAGTTTACGTACAGTTTTTCGATCCTGCCATCAAAATAGGCTGCCTGAGTAGCATTTTGTTCCTCATTTTCCTGTATTAATCCCGAGAGTTTCAGGGATTGTCCGCCCAAAGTACCTTGTCCCAGCACCGTGGTCTGAATATCAGCAAGAGCCATGGCGTTCTTAGACAAGGTAAACTGGGTATCAGAAAGTTCATTAGAATCCGTATCTGCCAGAATAAGATCCATACCGCAAATAGGGCAATTACCGGGGGTAGTTTGCCGAATTTGGGGATGCATGGAGCAGGTCCAAATCTGATCTTCCCCCATTTCCAACTCATGGTCATGGGTGTCACCCAATTGCACATTGGGGGATTCATGAAACATAAAATACCCGGCTAAAATGCCTGCTAAAACTGCAATGCCAACGTAAATGATCATTTTTTTCATGGTGCTATTTTTTTTTCTTTATTTTTTTACTGATTGTTGAAGAACTTATGTAAAAAAGAGTAAATCCGCTTATTACAGTAATAAGTCCCATCAGGGAAAATATTCGAAGTAATAAGGTGTTAAAATCATCCCTTCCCTGGTAATCCATCGTGTGTGTCATCCATAAGAAATCGAACCACCGCCAATCCCTGAATCGAACGGTCTGAAAAGCTCCGTCCCTGATAGAGACATAGGCTTTGATATTTTCAGGAGTGTCATACGATATTACATAGGCCGGCAGTGGTTTTTCACGGTACTCATGATGGCTGCCTGCTTCTTCAATTCGTTCTATACTGTTAACCTTTAACGAAGGAAGCATTTGAGTTCCGGCAATATACACGGCTTCTTCCCGGGTAATTTCATTTTTTACGACGCCGGTTTGGGCGTCAATCAAGTAACTCTCATTGATCCAGTAATAAGGCTTGGCCCCAATTTCCCTTAATTCCAGGGAAGCTATTTCTTTAGGGTTCGAAATAGATGCCGGACTTACAAGATTGTTAAAAGTCATGGTGACCGGGTTTTCCTTTCGAAAATGATCCCCATGGATCTCATCAATATCGGTCCAGCTAAAATAGATGCCGCTTATCGTCCACATTAAAAATTGGATCCCAAGGAATAGCCCCAGGTATCGGTGCGCTTTACGAATTTTTTTCGCTGTTTTACGTTTTACCATGAGCATTAGTCTATGTTGGTTGTTTTTAATCTTAAAGCATTAGCAATGACTGAAACAGAACTAAAGCTCATCGCTGCCGCGGCGATCATTGGCGATAATAAGATTCCGAAAACCGGAAACAGCGCGCCTGCGGCCACAGGGACACCCACAGTATTGTATATCAAGGCAAAAAACAAATTCTGTTTAATGTTCTTCATTACCTTATCGCTTAAATTCTTCGCTTTCACCACACCGTGCAAATCTCCTTTTACCAGGGTAATAGAAGCACTTTCGATCGCAACATCGGTACCAGTGCCCATCGCAATTCCCACATGGCTCTTTGCAAGGGCCGGGGCATCATTGATGCCATCACCCGCCATGGCCACAATTTTGCCCTGTTCCTGTAACTTTTCTACTTCCTTTAATTTATCTTCCGGGAGCATCCCCGCTTTGTAATCGGTTAAATTCAATTCAGTTGCCACCGCTTGTGCGGTATCCTGATTATCCCCTGTAAGCATGATGACATCAACGCCGCTTTCCTGTAGCTCCCTAATAGCTTTTTTGCTGGTCGCTTTAATTTTATCCCCGATAACTACATACCCTTCTACTACCCCATCGATAGCGACGTAGGAAACCGTTTTACCCTGTTTTTGAAACGACCTCACTTTTTCCTGTGCTTCAGTTTTAAGAGATGCATTGGCAACCTTCATCATTTTGCTGTTTCCCAGGGCCACTCTCTTTCCTACAATACTTCCCTCCACGCCTTTCCCAGTTACAGCCTTGAAATTTTCTGTCTTTAGAAGTTCTGTTCCTTTTTCTTTTGCGTACTTCACGGTAGCCTCTGCCAGCGGATGTTCACTCATACTGTTTACCGAAGCAACATATTGCAGCACTTCAGATTCAGAATACGAGCCGTCTAGTACGCCTATTTTTTCTACAGAAGGTTTCCCCTCGGTTATGGTTCCGGTTTTATCTACTATTAGGGTATCTACCTTATTCATTTTCTCCAGGGCTTCCGCATTTTTAATAAGGACGCCATTCTGAGCCCCTTTTCCTACGCCAACCATCACAGACATGGGCGTTGCGAGGCCTAAAGCACAAGGGCAGGCAATAATCAGAACAGCGATGGCATTCACCAGAGCATATACCTGGGCAGGCTCTGGGCCCCAAAGCGACCAAACTACATATGTCATTACGGCAATGATAACCACTACAGGAACAAAAAAACTTGAAATTTTATCTGCCAATTTTTGGATGGGTGCCTTAGACCTGCTGGCTTCATTAACCATCTGAATAATTTGGGAGAGCAGTGTGTCCGATCCAACTTTTTCAGCCTTCATCAGGAAGGACTGATTTCCGTTGATGGTACCACTGCTTACAGTATCGCCTACAGATTTATTTACCGGTATAGGTTCTCCCGTGATCATGGATTCATCCACAGTTGTTTGCCCCTCGGTTAGTGAACCATCTACGGGGATTTTATCCCCGGGTTTTACCCGAAGTATATCGCCCACTTCAATCTCTTCAATTCTAATTTCCTCTTCCATGCCATTTTTTACCCTGATAGCCTTATTTGGAGCCAGTTTAAGCAATTCCTTTATGGCCGTATTGGTTTTGCCATGCGCCCTGGCTTCCAGCACTTGTCCCAAAAGTACCAGGGTAAGTATGACCGTTGCAGCCTCAAAATATACATGAACCGTCCCTGAACCTGTTTTAAACTGTGCCGGGAAAAAATCCGGGAAAAACATTCCAAAAACACTGAATAACCAAGCCACTCCCGAACCGATGCCAATAAGGGTGAACATGTTCAGGTTCCACGTCTTAATACTGCGATAGGCACGCTCAAAGAACATCCAGGTGGCATAAAACACTACCGGGATTGACAAACCAAATTGAATCCAATTCCAATTTTTCTGTGACATGATCTCATACAAGGGATTATCCGGTACCATTTCGGACATGGCAATCAAAAATATTGGCAGCGTGAAAGCCAGGGCTATCCAGAATTTATTAAGCAATTTTCTATAATTTTTTTCCTCTGCAGAAAGATCGGCTTTCATTGGAACCAATTCCATACCACAAATAGGACATGCCCCCGGCTGGTCTTTTAAAATTTCAGGATGCATGGGACAGGTATATTGAACATCCGCAATCTTGGATAAATTCACTTCTTCTACCAGATCCATCCCACATACCGGGCAATCACCAGCTTTATCGTAGGTTGTTTCTCCTTCACAATGCATTGGACAATAGAAGGTGCCTGTGCCTTTACCCTTTGGATCGGTGTCCTGCATTTCGGTTGTATGATGATGCGTTCCGGGTTTATGGATACTATAACGCCCTCCGTCATTCTTTAAGGCCTCCTTAAAATGCTTCAGGGGAATATGAGATTTCATTTCAATGGAAGCTTCCGCTTTATCCAAGTCTACCACAACATTGGTAACACCTTCTACTTTTGAAAGTGTTTCAGCTACATGGTTGCGGCAACCATTGCAAGTCATCCCGTGTATGTGATAGGTGTGTTGCATTTTTTATTTGTTTGTTTTTATAGATTCGATAGATAATTGATGATCGCCATCTGGTTGTAATAACTATTCACCGCTTCAATTTGATTCATTTGAAATTTTAATTGCAGTTCTTGTATATCGAGTACATCATTAAAATCGATTGTACCGGTTTCGTAGTTTTTGATCAAAATTTCTTCTGCATTTCCAGCTTTTTTCAAATTCTCTGATTGCGATACAAAACGTATCCTGGCCGAATTTCGTTTGCTTACCGCCTCGGCCAGCTGTGTCTTCAGAGCATTGTAACGTTCTTTGCGCATCGCTTCCAATTCCTTTTTACGCAGCGCATTTTGCTTTCCGAGTGAGGAATACTTATTGTTAAAGATAGGGACGGAAACGGAAACCATTGGCATTACCATATCCTTTCCGTTGTCCATAAATAAAACGTCTGTGCGCTCGGCAACCGGCACATAGTCTACTCCAATTCCCAACATGGGCGATGCTTCTTTTTTCACCAACAAATCGTCTTTCAGGACAGATTCGTACAATTTATCATATTTTAAAAGTTCCGGATGTAACCTTAAACTATCGCTGGCAATAAGACCATCTTCTTTTGGGAGTGTAAAAGTATCCAGGATACTAATAGGAATATTCTCATCCCGGTTCAACAGGTTGTTCAAGCCACTTTCTTCTGCCAAATACCGCTGCTGTAGTACTTTTAGTTGTTCTACTAATTCATTTTGCCGTATTTGCAATTGCAATACATCCACTGCAGAGGTCATGCCACCTTCAACTCCTTTCAAAGCCAATTGTTCATAGGTCATGAGCAATTCAACATTCTCCTCTAAGACCTTTGAGGCAGCATTTATGGCATACAAACGATAGTATGCTTGTGAAATTCCCAGCGTCAATTTCCTTTTAGCAATTACCAGATCTACATAGTCTGCTTCAGCCATGGAACCGGCATAATTCTCACGGGCGGTAATAGTTCCAAACCAGGGTAGCATTTGCTTAACCCCAAACCGCGCCTTTTGCGCCCCGGTCCTGGTTTCCGTTTCACTAGCAAAATATCCTGCACTGAATTCGGTATTCGGTAAGGTATTAACTTCATTGACCTTTTCAGTGGCGATGGTATAACGAATTTCCAATGCCTGAATTTCAGGGTTGTTCATTAAACCTTGTTCAAGTAATGATTCCAATTGTTGGGTGTATCCTATGTTAATGAATACAATGCCTACTAGTATTTGAATTACTTTTTTCATTGCATTGATTTTTTTAATTGAAATTCTGCCCTCCAACTGTATAATACCGGAACTACAAGTAGTGTTATAAGGGCAATGAGCATTCCACCAAAACTGGGGATGGCCATTGGGATCATAATATCGCTTCCCCTTCCTGTAGAAGTCAGTACGGGCAAGAGTGCCAACAAGGTAGTTGCCGTGGTCATTAAACACGGCCGAATTCGTTTTTCACCTGCCTCTACTACCGAAGACCGAATATCTTTCAAGGTAGATGGCTTGTTTTTTCGAAACGTCTGTGTTAAATAGGTCGCCATAACAACCCCATCATCAGTAGCAATACCAAATAAGGCAATAAAGCCCACCCAGACCGCGACACTGAGGTTAATAGTATGCATCTGAAACAGGTTTCTTAAGTTCTCACCAAAGAAATTAAAATTAAGGAACCAGTCTTGTCCATATAACCATATCAACAAAAATCCTCCGGCAAACGCAACTGCAATACCAGAAAAAACCATAAAAGAGGTAGCCACTGATCGAAATTGGAAATACAGGATCAGGAAAATAATAAACAGTGCCAGCGGTACTACCACAGCCAATGTTTTTTCTGCCCTGAGCTGATTTTCATAAGTACCTGTAAACTGGTAGTTGATACCCTTGGGAACAATCAAAGTACCTTCATCTATCTTCTTTTGGATCAAGGCCTGCGCATTTTCAACAACGTTTACTTCAGCATATCCGTCTAGTTTATCAAAAAGAACATAGCCCACCAGGAAGGTGTCCTCACTTTTGATCATCTGTGGGCCTTTTTCGTAGCGGATCGTTACGAGCTCTCCCAGGGGTATTTGCTTACCCCCGGCAATAGGAATGTATATATTTTCAATGTCGGCCGGATTTTCCCGCAGTTCTCTGGGATACCGGACCCGGATTCCATACCGTTCGCGACCTTCAACCGTTTGTGTGAGCATCATGCCGCCGACAGCCACCTCCAGAACCTGCTGTACATCTTCGATCAGGATACCGTAGCGTGCCAATTTATCCCGATCAATATCAATAAGCAAATAAGGTTTCCCAACGATCCGGTCGGCAAAAACCGCTTCTGCTTTTACCCCTTCCGCTTCTTTAAGGATAGATTCGAGCTGCATTCCAAACGCTTCGATCTGATTTAGATCTTGCCCTTTTACCTTAATCCCCATTGGAGCCCGCATGCCCGTCTGTAGCATCACCAGACGCGTTTCTATGGGTTGCAGTTTTGGGGCAGAAGTAACCCCGGGTAAACGGGTTACCCTGGCTATTTCATCCCAGATATCATCAGGAGATTGGATCTGTGGCCTCCAGGTCCTGTAATATTCACCCCGGGAATCGGGTACCAGGTCTTGCTGTGCTACTTCTGTAAATAATTTGAGATTGCCTTTTGGCAACGGTTCAGGTCTATCCCCCTCATTAGGGTTCCAAACATACTGCCCCTCTTTCAACAGAAAATAGCCCTCCGAATCTACCTTAAAACGCTGACGGGTACCGGAGTCATCGGTCATATATTCGGGCTTGTACTGGATTATATTTTCATACATAGAAAGAGGCGCCGGGTCCAGGGAAGACTCAGTACGGCCCGCCTTGCCAACCACCGTTGCTATTTCCGGGATGCTCTCTACTGCCATATCCAATTGCTGCAGTACCCGTTTGTTTTCTTCAACGCCAGCATGTGGCATGGAAGTGGGCATTAACAGAAAAGAACCCTCATTCAAGGCCGGCATAAATTCTTTCCCAGTATTTTTCATGATAACGAACCCTGCAATTATAAGGGCCATTGGGAGTGATAAAAACAGCATCTTATTGCGTAGCGACCATTGCAGAATTTGAGTGTAGTACATCCTAAAAATATAGAACCCACCAAGAACAAAAACGCATATCAGGGCTACAAAAACAAGGTTTAAAAAGATATTTTCTCCAAGTCCGAGAGGCCTCCAGTAAACTGACAACAAGCCTAAGATAGTAATGACAGAAATACCGATATTTGCTAAATTATACTGCTGATCAGAAATGGTTTGCCTTAGGTTTAAAATTCCTGCCACTGCAAAGGCCAACAAGGCCAAACCTGTGAAATACCCATAAAAAATAGCCAGGAGCCCAGCGCTTACAAAAATGCCGTGCACTATATATTTCACAAGGTCCTTTTGTTTCTTTTTCCGGAACAAGTAAGCTGCTAAAGGCGGGATCATAAACAGGGCCACCAAAATGGAAGCCGTCAATGCCATGGTCTTGGTAAAGGCCAACGGGCGAAATAGTTTGCCTTCTGCCCCGATCATCGTAAATACCGGAATAAAGCTAATGATCGTGGTCATAACCGCGGTAAGAATAGCTCCCGAAACCTCAGCTGAGGCATTGTAAACCACAGCATTGATGGGTAGTTTTTTTGTATTCTCATCGATATGCCTAATAATATTTTCAGATAGTATTATGCCTACATCGACCATAGTACCAATGGCAATAGCGATACCGGACAAGGCAACGATATTGGCATCCACATTAAAATATTTCATGGCAATAAAGACCATTAACACTGCCACGGGTAATAATCCTGAAATAAGGATAGACGCCCTCAAATTAAACACCATCACTATGATGACCAGAACAGTGATCAGGATCTCAAGGGTAAGGGCTTCATTGAGGGTCCCGAGTGTTTCCTCAATTAATTCTGTCCGGTCATAAAATGGCACCACCGTTAGTTGTGAGGTCCTTCCATCACTTAACTGTTTGGAAGGTAGTCCTGCTTTTATTTCCTGGATCTTACTTTTGACGTTTTGGATCACTTCCATAGGGTTGGCCCCATAGCGCGATACCACCACTCCGCCAACTACTTCGGCCCCTTCTTTGTCGAGAATGCCACGCCTTATGGCCGGCCCCATGGCCACATTGGCAACATCCTTGATCCGAATCGCAGTAAAATCGTCTGTGGCAACTACGGCATTTTTAATATCGTTCAAAGATTCGATATAGCCCAGACCACGAACTAAATATTCGGCCTGATTAATTTCAAGGGTTTGAGCGCCAATATCCCGGTTGCTTTGCTTTACGGCATTGACAACTTGTTGCAGTGAAATTTCATATTGCTTCATCAATTCAGGATCCACATCTATTTGGTATTCCTGTACATGACCCCCAATAGATGCCACTTCCGATACCCCACCGGCCGAAGTAAGCGCATATTTGACGTAAAAATCCTGGATACTTCGTAATTCCTGTAAATCCCATCCCCCGGTAACCTGTCCGTCTTTATCCCGACCTTCCAGGGTATACCAGAATATTTGACCCAGGGCCGTTGCATCAGGACCCAGCGTGGGACTTACCCCATCCGGCAGTAGATTTTGGGGAAGTGAATTTAATTTTTCCAATATCCTGCTACGGCTCCAGTAAAATTCAATGTCCTCTTCGAAAATCAGGTAAATGCTGGAGAAGCCAAACATGGAGGTACTTCTTATGGTCTTTACACCCGGGATACCCAAAAGGGCGGTTGTTAAAGGATACGAAACCTGGTCTTCAATATCCTGGGGAGATCTTCCCGGCCAATCCGTAAAAACGATTTGTTGATTTTCTCCAATATCCGGAATGGCATCTACGGCGACAGGATCACTGGGCAAGAAGCTTATATCCCAATTGAAAGGCGCATTTACAATGCCCCAGCCAATACAAAGCAGCAACAATAAAACAGCTACCAGTTTATTTTCTATCAGGAATTTTATGCTTTTATTTAGCATGTTATTTGATCATTAAACATTAGAAATGGATTACTTGACAACACTAAAAAGTGTTAGGGCCCAATACAGCTATCGCCGTTGAGCTTCATTTCAAATGGATACTATCAAATAAGAAAGGTCTGGTCCATTAGCTGGACGTCCCGTATGAGCAACGGGGGGGAGTATTCTTTAAAAGGGATGGGCTGTAGATCTGCCTCGTCAAATAAATTCAGGTATGCAAATGTGTAGGCTATTACGATCGTTTGCTGTTCAAAAGTAAGGGTATCAAAGGTCCCTTGTAAATCGTCCTGACCCGGCACAACAAGTGCTACATCAGAACAGCAGTGCATTTCCATATCGTCTTCTGCCATGTCCATCGAAGGCATATCATTTGCCATTGCACATGTATCTGCTTCTTGAAAGAGCTTAAAATCTACTAAAGTATCCCCACAAAAATGCATGTCCATGGAAAAGGACATGGTTGAGAACAGCACTAAAAAGGCCATTGAAAGGGATCCTATTTTACGTAGTATTTCGCTCATCTGTCTACAAAACTACAAAATAAATCAATTTATTGTTCTGGTTAACAAAAGTTTAGACTTAGCGTACACTATATATTTCAAATATTATCAAAAGAATGTATTATAAAACGTATCTTAATAAAGATAAGTTTTGGGGCATATGGTATTCCTATAAATCCGATTCATTCTAGACTATTTGAAAAATCTATTAAGACAACTCTTAGTGCATACCGAATCCAAATTTGGTTTAAAAGTTTTTTTAAAACCTATTCCGGTAAATTATACATTTACAAACTTTAAAATAACAACATGAAAATCGTAATTCTATCTCAAAACCCTAATTTATATTCTACTAAACGACTGGTAGAAGCTGGGGAGGCTAAGGGCCATGACATGCATATTATAGACCACGGTAAATGCGATCTCATCATTGAAAAGAAAAAACCCGGCCTCATCTACAAAGGCAAAGAAGTGAAGGATGTACATGGCGTTATTCCAAGAATAGGTGCCTCTATAACTTTCTACGGTACTGCTGTTGTACGGCAATTCGAAATGATGAAAGTGTTTACCGCTGTGGAATCACAGGCCTTGGTCAGATCCAGGGACAAATTAAGGAGTCTTCAAATACTATCCAGGGCCGGACTCGGTTTGCCCAAAACAGTGTTCAGTAATTATTCCAGAGATGTAGGTGCTATTATTGATAAAGCAGGGGGTGCCCCAGTTGTCATTAAATTACTGGAAGGTACCCAGGGACTTGGAGTAGTTTTGGCCGATAACAGGAATTCTGCAGAATCTATTCTGGAAGCTTTTAATGGCTTACAAGCCCGTGTTATTGTGCAGGAATTTATCAAGGAAGCCAAAGGAGCCGATATACGGGCTTTTGTGGTAGATGGGCAAGTAGTTGGTGCCATGAAACGACAAGGTAAAGAAGGAGAATTCCGAAGCAACCTGCACCGCGGGGGATCAGCAAATATCATAGAATTGACAGATGAAGAAGAAAATGCCGCCATAAAAGCAGCCCGGGTTATGGGATTGGGTGTTGCCGGGGTAGATCTGCTACAATCTGCCAGAGGGCCTTTGATCTTAGAAGTAAATTCATCCCCCGGATTAGAAGGGATAGAATCAGCTACCGGAAAGGATATTGCGGGGCAGATCATTAAATATTTAGAAAGGCATGCCGAAGAGTAGCATCATTTTATTGGGTAAAACCATTGCCAAAGGCAAGGGGTACCAGTTAAACCTGGACATTGCTAAACTTCATACGCGAACCAGGATACAGGTGCCGATCATCGTGGAGCGTGGCCAAAAAGATGGCCCAACGTTATTGATCACAGGCGGTATCCATGGGAATGAAATAAATGGGATCGAGATTGTTCGTCAACTAATTTCCAAAAAATACAACCTCCCGGACCGGGGAATGGTTATCTGCATTCCCGTAGTTAATGTCTTCGGATTTTTAAACCAGGAACGCCAATTTCCGGACGGCCGCGACCTCAACAGGGTATTTCCGGGTAGTGCGCGTGGTTCATTGGCCAGCAGGTTTGCCTTCCACATTATCAAAGAGGTAGCCCCAATGGTCGATTATTGCATTGACTATCATACCGGGGGCGATAGCCGGTTTAATGTTCCCCATATACGTATCAATAAAGACGATCCTGATAGTCTTGTTCTGGCAAAGGAATTCGGTGCACCTTTCATTATTCAATCGGCACGGCGCGATAAGTCGTTCAGGGAAACCATGTATAAGCTAAATAAGAAAGTGTTGCTTTTTGAAGGCAGCAAATCATTGCATATAGATACCCACGTAACCCAGGCCGGGCTTAGTGGTGCGCTTCGTGTTATGCAGCATTTGGGCATTCGCAATTTCGAAAAGGAACTGGACCAGTTTGAAGATAAACTTCATCAATCAATTTTGATCAATAATTCAAAATGGGTACGGGCCAAGTATTCGGGGATGTTCCATGCGACCACAATACTAGGAAGCAAGGTAAAAAAGGGTGAGGTGTTGGGCAGCATTTCGGATCCTTTTGGGTATTTTGAACGAAATATCAAGGCCTCCCATTCAGGGTATGTAATCTGTATCAACGAAGCCCCGATCGTGAATCAGGGAGATGCCATATTCCATATTTCTACGGATTGATCTTAAAAGTAAGGTACAACCAAAATCAATTCTTCTTCACTCATAAATTACACATTTATTGAAAACAGCTTCAGCTTAGTTCTGCTGAGGGGGAGTACTACGCCTTTGCGGCATCACCAGGCTGTCTGCGGGATACGTATCTTTTAAATAGGCCATCTGGGCCTTGGCCCAATCCATTATAATTTTTCTTTGAGCGTCCGAGAGATTTGCTTCACTATGGAGTCCCAGATTAGTATAGGAAGGAAGTGGCATCTCCTTTTTCTCTACCATTTCAACCACTTCTTCAAACTTATGGTTTTGGATCGCCAAGGGAAGACTGGTGAATTCCGAAAAGTTCAAATGCCTTTTTCCATCTAACACATGATCATTAAGCCACCAGGCCACCGGTTGCACATTGGCATACCATGGATATTCTGTTTTGTTCGAATGGCAATCATTGCAGGCCACCCTGAAAATTTGGTTAAGCTGTTCGGGCACTTCATACTTAGTGGAAACCGCATAGGTTAGATCGTTCGAATTGTTTTTTTCGGGACGGAAAAATTGAATGACGATCAATATGACCCCCAATCCGATTAAGATTTTTTTCAACATGATATTTCTGAATTACGTGATTAATAAAATATTAAAAAGCCTTTTGCTGTTCATACCGTTGAAATGGTTAGCTGCTATAAAAGTATTTTAAAAAACATATAAAAGGTCAAATAAGCCTAAAATTCTTTATTGGATTTCGTTTCATATGCTCAAAAGAAATAGGAGACATTCCTTATTTAATGTATTTAGACGTTGAGGTGTTTACGAATAGAATATTCCCTATTTCATTGTAGCCCTCAAATGCCTGCAAGCCCTGATGGGGGCCAATATTCCCTTCATGAAACCCGATCAGCGTTAGATCTGCATCTATAGAGTATTCATTGATCAGTTTCTTCCGTTCTATATCCTCTTCAACCTCGATAACACGGATGTTTTTAGCTGAAATGGGTAAGCGCCCTGTTGATGTAAGCTGAATCAGGTTTTCCTTTTCCTTTGCCAAATGCTCTTTAGGAAAGGAGGCAAAGATCTTGATCTCTCCTTTTTGCCAGTCCGGATGCCCAAGAATAATATATGAAAGCAAGATCATAAGGCTGGCGTTCTCGAAGTCTTCTTTGCGTATCCAGATATGGATATCCTTGTGATACCCAAATCCGCGATCCGAACTGGCCAGAATGCAAAGATCGTACTCAGCGATTTTTAGAATACCGTAATTATCAATGATCTTGGTTAACCATTCGTCTTCACCTTTTTTGAACTCAAAGAGCATCATATTGTTTGGTTTACCAGAAATCCCAGGTTGTTGCATGGCCTGGATTATAGCAGCCGTGTTGAAGGGTGAAATGATGGTCTCAAAAAATATATTTGAATTACTGGCAGCGGCTATTTTAATTAGTTTCTGCAATTTGGCCTCGGCTACAGCCTTTGTTTCTTTTGAGAAGTATGCCTTCTCAAAATGAATAAAAGTGCCAAAACCATAGCGATATGAGATCCACTTCATAAGGTCTAGCGCACCATAGCGTTCAAAAGTGTCCTTGGACAAACATAAAATAGCGGGTCTCCAATCTTCATCGGTCTTGGCCTTATCTGCTTTTTGAAGGAATACTTGCATAGTACGGCTAAACTGGTAGATAACACCCTGAAAAATAGTGGCCATTCCTTTTTTAGTATCACTATTGGCAGAAATATAAAAATAGAGCCCGATCATCAAAAGGATCGCGGCCATGGCATAAGGTGTATTGATCTTGAACATCAGATATATACACATAATGGCTCCTAACAGGGATAAGTACCATTTCGATTTGAAGGAAGGCCTGTACGAAGGGTCGGCCGCAAAATGTTGCAAAAAAGAGATGAGACAGAGAGATCCATAAGTAACCATGAAGAACATGGAGATGATCTCTGCTACGGCATTTACATCGCCCAACAGGACAAATATGAAAGCTATAACACTGGTAAGAATGGTGGCATTTCTGGGTTCGTTGTTCTTCATGGTTCCTTTTGAAACCCAAAAATTGACAAAGCGATTTGGAAAAACCTTATCCCCTCCTATGGCCTGCAGCGTTCTGGGGGCCACCATAAAAGACCCCAGTGCAGATGAGATGGTGGCAGCTGCCAACCCTATAGGGATAATGGGACCCCAGAGCGCAATTTTACTCATCACCAACTGATCGTTGACCAGATCGGCAGGATCGGCAGAACTGACAAGTTTATAGGCAATGAAAACATACAAGATCATCCCTGTCAACGTTGCGGCAATGGTTCCTAATGGAATGGATTTTTTGGGGTCCCTGAGATCGCCAGATAACCCAACGCCTGCGGTCATCCCGGTAAAAGCCGGAAAGATGATCGCGAAGACATAAAAGAATCTACTGTCAGAATTTACCCCTTTAAACAACAGGGAGCTATCGAACACCTCAGAATAAGGAGTGCTCCCCAAAAAGAATAGTACGAGGGAAATAGCAAGGATAGCTACAACCACATACAGGGCTTTCATACCCATGACCGCACCTTTATTCACCATGAGCCAAATAAGGGCAATAATGGCTGGGATGCTAAAGAGGCGATTATCATATAGTTCATATCCAAATTCATGGAGTACCCATGGTTTGATTGCTTCAAAAGCCTCGGCAAATGCAATGACATAAAACGCCACACTGATAGCCTGGGACAAATACAGGGCAATCCCGATAGCCGCGCCTATATTTACACCAAAAGACCGGGAGATAATAAAGTATTCGCCCCCCCCTTCAACTTTCTGGTTGGTGGCGATCTCTGCCAGGGCCATAGCAGTAGGTATGGTCACCATATGTCCTATAATAATGATAAGTAAAGTACCGGCAAAGCCTACCGACCCAGCAGCATATCCAAAACGCAAAAACATAATGGCACCCAGGATGGTAGACATGGCAGTTAAGAAAACGGGCAGCGTACCGAAATTGGATTTTGAGGAAGCAAGCGATTTATCCATGGCTACCGGTTACTTTTATTGTACGATATCACTGATTAAAGTAAGATAAAATTTGTCAACCTAAAAATAAATAAAGCTTTAAATAATGTTCAATTTAACCCTATATTAGACGAAAATGATCTTTAATTTATTTGGATGCTTAAAATAATACGGTAAGTTGAATAGGTCCATGAATAAGACAATTAAATTTGAATCATAGTTACTAATACGAATTGAATGAAAGTACTGTTTTTTACCCGGGAGTTTCCACCATATGTGTATGGTGGGGCCGGAGTGCATGTTGAATATCTCGCTGGGGAACTCTCACGATTAATGAAGGTAGAGGTTCGCTGCTTCGGTGATCAGGATGTAGACTCTGATCAACTGACCGTTACTGGTTTTCCATATGATAATCCGATCTTCAACAAGGCCGATGATAAGTTGAAAGGGGTGCTGCAGACTTTGAGTACCTGTATGCATTTGAATGCTGATGACATTGATGCCGATATTGTACATTGCCATACGTGGTATGCGCATTTTGCCGGTATCGTTGCAAAGCTCTGTTATGGCAAACCCCTGGTAATAACCACACATTCGCTAGAACCCCTAAGGCCGTGGAAACGGGAACAATTGGGCCGGGGGTACGATGCTTCCTCCTGGATCGAAAAAACGGCGATCGAAATGGCCGATTCCATTATTGCTGTTTCCAAGGAGACCAAAGTAGATGTTTTAAAGTACTTCGATGTAGAAGAAGATAAAATACAGGTCATCTATAACGGTATCAACCTACAGGAATATGTGGTCACTGAAGACACCTCAACCCTAGAAGAATACGGTATAGACAAAACAAAGCCATATGTTCTCTTTGTCGGCAGGATTACGAGACAAAAAGGGATCATTCACCTGGTGAATGCCATAAAATATATTGATGCGGATACACAGATCGTATTATGTGCAGGTGCACCTGATACCAAGGAAATAGCCCGGGAAATGGAAGAGAGCGTACAAGCTGTGACCAAGACAAGGAACAATGTAATCTGGATCGATAAGATGCTCGATAAAAAATCTGTAATCCAGCTGTATTCCCATGCCGATGTATTTTGTTGCCCTTCTATATATGAACCTTTTGGCATCATCAATATTGAGGCCATGGCCTGTGAAACCGCCGTGGTTGCCAGTGCTGTTGGGGGTATTAAAGAAGTTGTCATAGATGGGCTAACCGGGATCTTAGTGCCTTTAGAACAGCAGAATACTGCTCCTTTCGAACCGGTAGATCCCGATAAATTTTCGAGGGACCTGGCCGAGGGCATCAATTCACTCATCAAAAATGACGAATTGCGAAAATCAATGGCGATCAACGGTCGGAAACGGGTCGAAAAAACCTTTGATTGGGTGGCTATTGCCAAACAAGTGGAAACCTTATATGAATCCTTAATAAAATAAAGATGGTTAATAATAAAACACTGGCTATAATTCTGGGTGGCGGACAGGGGTCACGACTATATCCCCTGACCGAAAAACGATCTAAACCGGCTGTGCCGATTGCCGGTAAATTTCGGTTGGTAGACATTCCAATTTCTAATTGTATCAATTCGGAAATCAAACGAATGTATGTCTTAACGCAATTTAATTCAGCCTCACTCAACAAACACATAAAGAACACCTATCATTTTAGTTTTTTTAGTTCCGCTTTTGTAGATGTTTTGGCAGCAGAACAAACATTGGGCAATACCAGGTGGTTTCAGGGAACTGCAGATGCTGTAAGGCAATGTATGCATCATTTTCAAAGGCATGAATTTGAATACGCTTTAATTTTATCCGGAGACCAGCTCTATCAAATGGATTATAATCTGATGCTTGAAGCGCATATCAATAACGGTGCAAAAATTACGGTTGGAACCATTCCAGTACATGCCAATGATGCCCCGGCCTTCGGAATCTTAAAATCGGATCCTGATAATAAAATTACATCGTTTATAGAGAAACCAGTCACAGAGCTTTTACCCGATTGGACCTCGGAAGTAAGTGATGAAATGAAAGCCCAGGGCCGACATTATTTGGCTTCCATGGGAATTTACATTTTCAACAGGGATCTGCTGATAGAGTTGATGAACGATCCTGATACAGTAGATTTTGGCAAGGAAATTATTCCTCAGAGCATACACAAGTACAAAACCATGAGTTATCCGTTTGAAGGATACTGGACCGATATTGGAAATATTCAATCGTTCTTTGAGGCCAATTTGGGGCTTAGCGATGACATTCCAAAATTCAATTTGTACGATAAAAGCAATCGTATTTTCAGCAGGGCCAGGATGTTGCCTACAACAAAAATTAGCGGCACCAAAATGATCAGGACGGTGGTTGCCGATGGCTGTATTATTCACGCTGCGAGTATCGAAAGATCTGTAATTGGGATCCGGACAAGGATCGGGAAAGATACTACAGTTCGCAACACCTATGTAATGGGTAGTGACTACTACGAAACCCTCGAGGAGATAGAAAATTTCAATATCGAAATATTAATGGGTATTGGAGAGCGATGTACCATTGAGAATGTCATCGTTGATAAGAATTGCAGAATCGGGGATGAAGTCACCATTAAAGGCGGGCCGCATCTGGCCGATATGGAAACGGATACTCATGTGGTAAGAGACGGAATCGTAGTACTTAAGAAAGGGGCAGTGATTCCCAGCGGTACTGTTATTTAAGTTTGAATTAATATTGATCTCATCAAAAACAAAAAAGCCAGGCAAATTTGCCTGGCTTTTTTTAGTCGGGATGACAGGATTTATAGAATCCTATAAAACCCTCCTGGTAAATGAAAAGTGAAGGCTGGCGCCTTCTATTTTTTTGTTCCCATCAGTTCAATCAAACATTGTTTGTTTCGCTTTCGGGAACAAAAAAAGTGATTTGCATTACAAATCACTTTTTCGCTAAGTCGGGATGACAGGATTTGAACCTGCGACCACACGGCCCCCAGCCGTGTACGCTACCAGACTGCGCCACATCCCGATTATTTCAATATGTCAGTAGATATCTTTCTTTTACCTTCTCCCACCAAGCGACCATCACGCCTTGGCGTGATACGCTACTCCCGAGGACTCGGGACGCCACATCCCGGATAACAGAGCGCAAAAATAATAAAGTTTAGTAGAAATTCAGTAGAATTTTTAAATCTTATTTTAAAATAAAACGGCCATAAATAATCACCTCTTAGTTATTTAATTATGATTATTTCAAACTATGATAATTATCATATAATCCTCTGTATTTCGTAGATAATTTTACATAATCATTCGGAAAAATCTGTAAATAATCAGGACTATGAAAACATTAAAATTAAGTTTGATTTTAGCAGTTTCGATACTGTTATCATTCACAAATTGTACCCATGAAGATCCAGAACCAATTATTATTGATCCGGGGGTTGGACAAAGCTCAGATACCTTATTGGTTGCCAGATTCACGACGGCACCAAATTTCGATGGAGATATCGATGCCGTTTGGGACGAAGCAAGACCCCTTATAAATAAAGCCACCGTAACCGCTGCCGGTGACCGGATAATTCCTTTAAATACCATTAATAGCGGAACAGATGCTTCATTGGAGCCTGTAGATTTGTTCGATCCTTTTGTGGGGGAAAGCTATAATTACTCGCTTAGAGGAGGGCACGACGGGGAATATCTTTATCTGTTATTTGAATGGCAAGATGACACGGA
Organism: uncultured Muriicola sp.; assembly: GCA_945786965.1. Taxonomy (GTDB): domain Bacteria; phylum Bacteroidota; class Bacteroidia; order Flavobacteriales; family Flavobacteriaceae; genus Muriicola. The sequence continues at coordinate 29,128 of CALZFZ010000103.1, forward strand.
TAGTAAGGAAAGAGAATCCTGGTATTTTGACCCGGTAAGCAGTACCTGGAAACAGCATAATAAATACGCAAACCATAAAAATGATAAATATTACGAAGACAAGTTTGCCATGATGTTCCCGATCAAAAATGCACAGGGAGATTATCCTCAGGGATTTGAAGGAGGAACCTGTACGGTTACCTGCCATGCGAATTTAACCGATCCGCAACCCGGCCAAAAAACCACACGGCATTATATGGAAATCAATGGGGAATTGGCAGATCTGTGGCACTGGAAACGGAACAGGAATGTATTGTCTCAATCTGTAGATGATGGTTATGTAAGAGATGCAGATGGCAAAGAAGGAACCGCCGCGGCAAACGGAAGAAAAGGTGATGAAGGGATTAAAATGTATGATGACAAACCCATCTTCACAGATCCTGTAACAGGATTTAAAGGCCCCAAATGGGTTATAAAAGATCAGGAGAGTTATTATTGGATCACCCTTTCAGAACTTGATTCTGGGGCTGCCCAAACGGTAACCGGTGTTGCTGCTAACGGTGTTTTAACATTATCGGATGCTTCAACAATAGATCCTAATACAGATCTGGTTGCATATTCTGAAGGATTTGGTTTAAAACGATTCCCCAGCATAACCATAAATCCCGGTGGTGCAGGTAATGATTTCAGATCAGATACCCAAGTAAGAGGTAGTCATATTGGATCTGGATGGCAATTAGAAATACGAAGAAAATTAAACTCGGGAGATCCTACAGATGCTGAATTTGTGGTAGGTGAATCCATGCCATTTGGTTTGGCAATTTTTGGCAATGCCGCCATTGCGCACGCACAGACAAATTTCTTAACAATGACCATAGAGGAATAACCTCTTCTTTTAGGAAGGGCAGATTTTCCAATCTGCCCTTCTAATTGGAGCCTTAAGAATTGTAATTAATACATATAACATGAAAAAACTATTTCGAATTATAATGATAGTAGGTGTGAGTTTATTTGTAAACTCATGTTATTACGATACTACGGAGGACGATGTGTTTATTCCCGATGACGGTAATGGAACAGAATTATCCTACCAGAATGATATCATTCCCTTATGGAGCCAATGTGTTGCATGCCATAGGGGAGATGAACCACCAGATTTGCGCGACAATGTATCCTATGATGAACTTTTAAATGGGTATGTGGTTCCCGGAGATCCAGAAGCAAGTATCTTATACAAATCACTCTTGGGAATCGATGGGGTATCTCTTATGCCTCCAGGTTCTAAATGGCCCGATTCAAAGATAAATGCAGTTTATAACTGGATAGATCAAGGCGCAAAAGATAATTAACCTTCAGACGAAAAGACATGAAAAATTATAGATATATATTTATTGCTTGTTTAATTGTGCCCTTTTTGGGGTTGTCTCAAACGCAGGAAACAGATTCAATTGTAGATAAGCCACAGCGCCCCGCCTTTGAAAGTTCATATATCATTGACATGCCCACCGATGTCCTTCCTATTAAGAATACCCTGGAAATTCAAATGGCCCATAGAGTTGGGCTGGTAGATGGAGGAACCAATGACCTGATAGGTTTTTGGGCTCCATCCAATATCCGCATTGGATTTACATACTCAGTACATGAACGGGTTACTCTCGGTTTTGGTACCACTAAGTTTAATCGCTTACAGGATTTTAACTGGAAGGTATTCATTTTACGGCAAACCCGTTCCGATAAGATTCCGGTGAACGTATCCTATTTTGGTAATTTTACCATCGATGCAAGGACCAAAGAAAATTTCAGGCATTTGGAAGACAGGTATTCCTACTTTCATCAAGTGATTATATCGCGTCGTTTTAATCCTGAATTATCCTTACAAATATCCCCCAGCTTTTCTCATTATAATGTAGTCCCGGAAACTATGGGAAATGATATGTTTGCCATATCAGCAGGGGGTCGTTACAAGGTAAGTCCTCAGACTTCTATCCTGCTCGAATACACACAGCCTTTTGACAGTGATCCGGAACCCGGCTTTGGTTTGGGTGTGGAATTCAGGACGTCTTCCCACGCCTTCCAGTTGTTTATTTCCAGTTATCAGGGAATTGTCCCTCAAAGAAATATCATGTTTAATCAAAATGATTTTTTCTCAGGGGATTTCTTGATCGGATTTAATATTACCCGTCTCTATAATTTTTAATAAAGTAATCAGATTTTAAAAACACTCAAAAAACCTAATAAGAGAATTAACGAACTCTTCCACAAAAATGGATAGGATTCACATCCTTTTTATCGTTTTGCTCTAATTAGGTTTAAGTCTGTTTAGTGTGATCCAGGGCTCGGAAAACAACTAAAATTTGCCGAAAAGATGAAGTTTAAATAACTACAATTAAATTTTGAAAAATATGATATATGTCATTTTTTTCTTCAGTAAGTGTCAATAGCTTTATCAAAATTTCCAAAAGACTATAGACTTTAAAACGGCAATCTCATGAAAAATTTAAAACTTCTCAACATCCTGATGCTCGTTGCTTCCGGATTTTTACTCATCGCATGTACAAGTGACCTCGAAATCCCCGATCCCATCGCAGGACCTGCCGGACTAAACGGTATAGACGGCGTGAATGGTACGGACGGTGTAGATGGCACTGCCTCCTGTGTTAACTGCCACTCCAGTGCCAAACGAGAACCTTTATTAGCTTCATGGTCTGTAGCAGCACATAACACAGGCTTTGTAAGTTTCGCTGCTCCTAGGGCAGATTGCGCACAATGCCACTCTGAAGAAGGTTATATAGATTATATAACAACCGGGGCAGTAAAAGAATATTCTTTGGAATTAATTGGCGTTGATTCAATGGGGATGGCGGTATACGATACCATTAACCCGTATCCAAATGCTTCTCGCTTAAATTGTACTACATGCCACGACAAACACGGTTCGTTCGATTTTGAAAACGACGGCTTTGACTATGCATTGAGGAATCTCGATGCGGTTACGCTAGTCATTGATGAAAGTACCATGATCGATTTCGAAGGATCTAGCAATGCATGTATTACATGTCACCAGCCAAGAAACAGTTATGATATCCCATCCGGAACTGCTGACTACGAAATTACCAGTAAACGATTTGGGCCACACCACGGACCACAAGCTACGATGTTAGAAGGAATCATGGGGGCTAACATAGCCGGTTCCGAAGCTTATCCTGGCGTAGGTTCTGCCACACACCGAACAGGTTCTTCCTGTGTAAACTGCCATATGGGAGAATCTTCTGATACTAACCAGGGACTACACTCCTGGAACCCAAGAGATGAAGCATGTATTGCTTGTCACCCAAGCGGGGCACCGGATGAAATTGGAGGATTCTCTGCGGATATGGCCACTTTAGAAGCCTTGCTGGCAGCCAATAATATGTTCGATGTTGACGGGTACTATGTGCCAGGTACATATTCAGCCAAACTGGCCCAGGCTGCCTGGAATTACAGGACGTTGCTGGAAGATCAAAGTAAAGGGATACATAACCCTGCCTATACCAGGGCATTACTTAAAAACTCTATAGAAGCTTTACAAAATTAATAGTGGGACCTTCATTGTGTTTTGGCTAAAATCCAAAACCCAAAACATAATGAAGGTGTTCCCCGGTTCTTTGGCTATCACAAGTACATTTTTCTTTTGAATTGATAATTTATGAGAGCCAAAGACCAGTTAAATAACAACAACAAAATGAAAAAGCGATTACAAGTACTGCTGGTAGGTGGTCTAAGTCTATTGAGTTTTGCCTGCTACTACGATCAGGAAATAGAGTTTCCCGAAGCTCCCGAAATCCCGCCAGAACAGGAAATCTCCTTTGCAGCAGAAATAGAACCAATCTTTTCACAGAATGGGAAAGATTGTACTGTTTGCCATAATGGGTCCATTGCCAACCCGGATCTAAGAGTTGGTAATGCATGGGATGCTTTGGTACCCGAATATGTAATAGCAGGCAATGGGGAAGGCAGCGAGTTCTATCAAAAGTTACCGGGTAATAATCATCCGATCGATGCCGGGTTTATGCTAAGCACCAGTGAAATTGCATTAATAAAAGGTTGGATAGACCGCGGAGCATTAAACGACTAACCAGTAAGACACACAATTATGAAAAAATTAAACCTAATATATGTTTTTCTTTTGTTGATTCCGCTTGGTCTTAGATCACAGGAAACCGCAAAAGATTCGGTCGTAGATAAACCGGAAAGAGCTGCTTTCGAAAGCTCCTATATCGTAGATACACCTACCGATGTATTGCCAATTAAGAATACGCTGGAAATACAAATGGGCCATAGATTTGGGTTGGTAGATGGCGGAACCAATGACCTGATCGGATTTTGGGCACCTTCCAATATCCGAATCGGATTTACATATTCTTTCCATGAAAGGCTCACGATTGGATACGGCACTACAAAATTTGACCGCCTGCAGGATTTTAACTGGAAAGTGGGTATATTACGCCAAACGAGATCGGGTAAAATTCCTGTAAACGTTTCGTATTTTGGTAATTTTACAATCAATGCGCGAGGTGCTGAAAATTTTCTTTTAGAGCAACACCGCTATTCCAATTTTCATCAGCTGATCATTTCACGCCGCTTTAATCCAAATTTATCCTTATTGGTGGCACCCAGTGTTTCCCACTATAACTATGTACCGCAACGCATGCGGAATGATGTAGTAGCACTATCCCTGGGTGGGCGTTATAAGGTAAGTCCGCAGACGGCGATCCTCGTAGATTATACGCATCCCTTTGTACATCATTTGGATGGTGAAGATCTAGATATGGATCCTGAGGATGGATTCAGTCTGGGAGTAGAATTCAGGACGTCCTCCCATGCCTTCCAGCTATTCATTTCCAGTTACCAGGGGATTGTCCCTCAAAAAAATATCATGTTTAACCAGAACAACTTTTTTGATGGCGACTTCTTGATTGGATTTAATATAACAAGGCTTTATAATTTTTAATAGGTATTTAAAACAGGCTCACTTATGGCAACTGAAAAGGACAAGGGAAAGCGAATTTCGAGAAGGGGAATCCTCCCGATATTAGGAAGCACGCTATTGATCCCATTCTTAGGGTTCAACCAGTCTGCCGTTGCCCAAGACAAAGAAGACACAGAAGAAGAATACGAAACCCTATTAAAACCCGATGGCACTACGGTGAAAGTGAAGGCCAGTGCCCTTAAAAAATCTAAAATCGTCAAGAAAAATATTTCTAACAACACTTTTTTAAATTGGCTGGATAAAAAATTCTAATTGCATTTAAGTCATTCTATATGGAAGAAAACAACAAAAAATCAAGGCGTAAATTTCTTGATAGGGGGCTTAAAATGGGTCTTGTCGGAGCAATAGGTGGCATTGGTTTATCTAAAATTGCTAAAAGTGCAACCGCAAAAACCGCGACAGATTCTCATTACAAAATGGAATTGATGACTACGGACGGTACAATCGTTCAGGTAGATGCTGCCGATGTCGTTGAAGTTGAGCTCCCCAAGGAGGAAGAAAAAAAATACAATGTAAGAGAGGGAATCCCCAACCGCAAGTTTGTAATGGTGATAGACCTTGCCAAATGCAAGAATGCCTTAAAATGTGTTAGTGTCTGCAATAAACAACATTACGTTACCGGTGATAATGCCTGGATAAAAGTGCACAAAATGCTGGAATCCA
>CALZFZ010000104.1 GCA_945786965.1 uncultured Muriicola sp.
ATTCTTTATCATTTTTAAAATAGATTTATGCACCCCAGGAGACAATGATCGCATGTACTTATCCTGGGTGAGCAACAATAGTTCGTTCATTAAACCAGGGTGTTTATGAGCGGTTATCTTGATAAATCTAAAGGCGGTAAACCTAACGGAAGGTTTCTTCTCAACTTGTTTCCACAACGAAACACATAAATCATATAAATAACCTTCCTGTTCTTCATTAAGGTTCATTTCAAGGAGAATCTTTATTAATTCGCGTTGATGACCGTCTTCCTTATTTCCAATACTTTCTATTATTTTCTGGATATGTTTTTGTATTCGGGGGTCATTTTCATTGATACAACTCCATAATAACCATGCAGCTCTCCATGAATAAGGCTGTTTATCTTTAATCGCTAATGCAATAGCTTCTTCAAAATATTCCGGGTGCATACGCATAAAAGAGATCATTTCATCCTTATATGAATGCAATAAAGTATATTCTAACTTGGTTTCCATGGATAGTTACCCCATGTTATTTAGACGCTCCTGATGGGATATTGTTTAAGAGGATGTGCTGGACGAAACAATTTTTCGGTATCATTCATTTTCTCCGATGATCCTATAATTCAGAGGCGGTTCCCGATCACCTAATAATGCCTCATAGGTAAAATTATCACCCCTTCTTTCCTGTAATTCGTTTTCAGCCTCTTTTAATTTTTCTGGCTGTTTGTATAAGTCAATGGCAGTCAGGGTCAGTGTTTTTGCAGCAACCAACATTCCTTTCTTGCCAATAGACATGCCTCCTGCTGCCACCGCTTGCCAGCTATGGGCAACCGTGCCTGGCACCCAGGTTGCTGCACTCAGACCTGTAGTGGGTCTCACCCAGCTGATGTCTCCTACATCCGTTGAGCCGCCTTTACCAATTTCAATGACTTCAAAGGGCTCAATTTTGTTGGCATTTTCCGGTGTCAATTCCTTAGATGGGTAACTCTTCATTATTTCAACTGCAAACTGCTTCTCTTCATCTGTATATGTAACGCCTCCAACGATTTTTAAGTTTTCATACATCAATTCTCCCAGGACTTTATTGGGTAATTTATTGAAATACCCTGTTGTTACTTCATGTTCAACTTTTGTATCGGTGCCCATGGCCGCAGCCTTGGAGGCCCGCACCACCCGTTGAAAAAGATCTTTGCATTCTCTCATATCGGGATGTCTGATTATATAACTAACCTCTGCATAAGCGGGCACTATATTCGCTGCCTTTGCCCCATTGATGATCGCATAATGAATCCGGGTTTCTGGGGTAACATGCTCACGCATCAGATTTACCATGTAGTTCATGACTTCAACTCCATCCAGTGCGCTACGACCTCTCCATGGAGCAACGGCCGCATGTGCAGCAGCCCCCTTAAATCTAAACCTTGCAGAAATAGCTGCCAGGGACGATTTGGCACTTGCCTGGTTTTTATCTCCGGGATGCCAGGAAAGAACAGCATCCGTATCATCAAACAGGCCAGCTCGTACCATATATACTTTTCCGCCACCACCTTCCTCGGCAGGTGTACCATACAAACGTATGGTTCCTGGAGTATTAGTGCGCTCTAACCAATTTTTAATATGAACTGCTGCCGCCAGTGAACCTGCACCAAAAAGATGATGTCCGCACGCCTGTCCTGCTGTACGAGAAGGATCAGCCTCTTTTACCGGAACAGCTTTTTGCGACATATCGGGAAGCGCATCATATTCTGCCAACAATCCAATAATTGGGGATCCATTTCCATATTCAGCTATAAAAGCAGTTGGCATTCCAGCGATACCTTTTGTTATCTTGAACCCTTCATCCTGTAATTTATCCTGAAGTAATTTTGTGCTTTTGGTTTCAAGGAAACCTAATTCTGCATATTCCCAAATTTGTTGGGCGATAGCATTGTATTTTTCAGAGGAATTCTCAATCTCATTGATCAATTGCTTTTTTTCAGGATGCATGTCCTGGGCATTTAACAGGCCTGAAAATGAAGAAAAGAGAAAAAATAAGGCAGCGAACCTAATATAACATGTTTTCATGTGAAAGATTTATAGCTAAAGTTACTAAACTTAATGTATTTCTTTGCCTCAAGTTGTTTCGTAGTTTCTATTTTAAATTGCACAGATCCTTCCAGTAGTATTTTATAAGCTATTTAATTCCGAATCTATATCTTGTAGCATTCTTTAATTTATTTTTAATTATGAAAAATTTTGTTCTAATACTTGCAGTCCTTTTTTGTAATACAATGGCTAATGGACAAACTGAAAGTGTTCCAAAAACGCCTTTTACTAAAATGTATTTAGCTGTTTGGCTTGAAGCCAGTGAACACTGTTTGGATGTTGCCAGGGCAATGCCGGAAGAACTGTATACGTATAAGCCAATGGCCGTAAGTAAGTCGTTTGGGGAGCAAATGGTCCATATTGGATATACCGTAGAACTCCTCACTAAAAGGTATGTACAAGGCATGGACGTAATCCCGGATACTCCTGATGCTTCCAGGATGACGAAGGCTGAAATACTTGAGTTGCTGGAAAAGGGGTTCGCATATACCACGAATGTAATCTACACCATAGAACAGTCACAATTGGATGAGACCTGCGTAATGTATCATAGCGGGAATACTGTTAGCAGGGCGTTTGCCTTATTTTATGTACAAGATCATATGACCAACCACAGGGCCAAAGCTAACTTGTATCTTCGAATGAATAATATTCAGCCCCCGGAATACACCTGGTGATCAATGAAGTTCTATTTATAATAATACTTTACAATGGCTCAGTAAAAGCAAAACTTATACTACCCTCTATTGATTTTTGCAGGGGTGCTTAATTATTTTTCTGGCGCTGTTTCAAGCATGTTTGTCATCACAAGATCCTGGGCAATGTGAATAATAATTACTGGAATTACCGAATCAAAAACAATATAAAAAAGTCCAAATATAAATCCAAGGATGGCTGATTTTATTACTTCTTTACCGAGGTATACATGTCCAACGCCAAAAATCAGCGTGGAAATAATTAATATATGGATTATGGAAAGACTTGGGAAAACTATCGCCAGGGCATAAAACATATAGCCCCTGTAAAGTATTTCTTCAGTTATACCTGCAGATAATGACACAAGAACCCACATTTTTTTTTCCTTTTGGGTTTGGGGTAAGAACCAACTAAAATTATGAACTAATTCTTTCTCAGTCGCCGTTCTATTTTGGCTACTATTTTTAAAGAAAAAGATTAAGTAAATGTTATATAATAGAAAAAAGATATAGAAGCCAATGATTGGAATTACTACCCATTTACCAAAAGCAGTACTGTCTATAGTAATCCATTTTAATCCGATATTATCAATGCTTATACCAGAGAAGTATATCACTAGGAAAATCAAAAATATTGGTGCCCATGACCAAAGTATTGTATCTCGATAAAATTTTATTTTTTTAACATCGCCATTGGCATTACTTCTTTTAAGCTTCTTTACTTCATAGTATCCTGAAATAGGGAAGAAAATAGTCAAGATGATAATCAGAATTATAAAAACGATCAGAAATAAATTCATAGTTAGATTCATTAGCAGTCTTTGTTAATAATTCAATCTTATATGCATTTTACTATGTTTTTTCTTTTATCCATAAACCCTGATTATTTCCCCATTGTCTTTTCCTTTAACACTTCTTATATAGGCATTGACCACTTTGTTCATTGGCACGGGATTGTGCCCAGGAAAGTAATCTTTGTACTTTTCATAAGCGTCCTCCACCATTCCCAACGAAACTGCATTAACTCTAATTCCGTTTTCCATCTCCAATGCAACGGCCTTAACAAAG
>CALZFZ010000105.1 GCA_945786965.1 uncultured Muriicola sp.
GCCTTGAAATATATTAAAATGGGGGTATCCCGCATAGGAACTTCTTCAGGGGTCTCCATGATGAATAGTTAATTAGGAACGAATGAGTGTACACATCAATGCTAAAAAAGGTGAGATCGCCGAAACAGTTTTAATGCCAGGTGATCCACTACGTGCAAAATGGATTGCAGAACATTTTTTAAAAGATGTTTTTTGTTATAACACTATCCGTGGCATGTTAGGATTCACAGGGACCTATAAGGGTCAGCGAATTTCTGTGCAGGGAAGTGGGATGGGAATACCATCCGCACTGATCTATTATCATGAGCTTATAACAACGTATGATGTAAAAACTATTATCCGTGTAGGTACAGCCGGTTCATATCAAAAAGAGCTACAATTAAGGGATGTGGTTCTTGCTATGGCGGCTTCAACTACTTCCGGAATCAATGACAATACTTTTCCCAATGCTCACTTTGCGCCCACTGCCAATTTCGAACTGTTTAAAAAGGCTTTGCTTTATGCCGACGCCCATAAGATCCCTATAAAAGCCGGAAATGTGTTGTCTAGCGATGTATTTTATGAAGATAACCCGGATACTTATAAAAAATGGGCAGCTCATGGGGTGCTTTGTGTTGAAATGGAAACAGCCGGACTTTATACTATAGCGGCTAAACATCAGGTAAAGGCCTTGGCTATTTTAACCATTTCAGATTCACCAGTAACAAAAGCAGCGACCTCTGCGCAGGATCGAGAATCCAGTTTTAAGGAAATGGTAGAAATTGCGTTGAACATTGTTTAATTTGAGGTCCAATGGCAAATGAAACGATCTTTCCATGACAAAAAGTAGAAAAAAGTATCGGCTGGCACCGGAAGAATCCAAGTTTTTAGCAGGGCCGAGATCAAGGATCAATGAACTCTTGTTCACGTTCCGTGTCCAATTCAGTTTTATCAGGGGCTTCAGAAAAATGCATTTTATTGGGCCATGTGTAACCGTTTTTGGATCTGCCCGCTTTGAAGCGGACAATCCGTATTACAAAAAGGCAGAAGAAATTGGCGCGGCTATGACTAAGCTCGGTTTTGCTGTAATGACCGGAGGAGGACCGGGGATCATGGAAGCTGCCAATAAAGGGGCATACGAAGCGGGTGGGTATTCTGTGGGCTGTAATATTATATTACCCTTTGAACAAGATCCCAATCCGTATTTGCACCGATGGATCGATATTCCGTACTTTTTTGTTCGGAAATTTTTATTGTTAAAATACTCCTATGCATTTATTGTGATGCCTGGAGGTATAGGAACCCTTGATGAATTATTTGAGTCGCTTACTTTGATCCAAACCAAAATGATCCAAAATTTTCCGGTTGTCATTTTTGGATCTGAATATCACAAAGAGTTGTGCCAGCATATTGAAGTCATGGTAAAAAATGAAAGCATAAGTCCAGAGGACATGAAATTACTCTTTGTAACGGATTCTGTGGATGACCTGGTTAAACATATCCAAACACACGCCATTCAAAAATTTAAACTGGTTAAAGCACCTAAAAGACCAAAATGGTGGCTTGGAGAACAGGATAGGGTAAGGCAAACAGAAGCTGCAAAAAATTAAGTGTATCTTTCCCTAATACGATGAATGAAAAACCCGCTATAAAGAATCGGAAAGACATCCACTTGTTGGTTATCTGTTTCTATGAAAAAATACGTAAGGACCCAAAGCTAGGGCCTATCTTTAATAGCATTATCGTAGATTGGGAATCGCATTTCGAACTCTTAACTGATTTTTGGGAAAGCCAGCTATTGGTGAAGCGAACCTATCATGGCAATCCCATCGCAGTGCATCAGGAAGTAGATACAAAAATGAACCATACCATAACCTCCGAACACTTCGGGTTATGGCTCAATCTTTGGTTCGAAACACTAGATGAGCTTTTTACGGGTGAAGTGGCCTGGTTGGCCAAAAATCGTGCACAAAAAATGTCGACCATGCTATTTCTAAAGATCTTTGAGCACCGAAATCAATAGCTATTAAGAGTTGAACTAATACGCATGGTGTACCATCATATTGAACATATTACAGCGGAGGCCCAGTACTCAGTATGCGGACAATATCGATATCGGCTTACCATTCAGCATGGTACAAAAAAGGATGGAAAAACGGTTTGTGTGATCATGCAAAATCCGAGTGTAGCCGGAAATACAGTCGCAGACAAATCGGTTCAATTTTTAGAAAAACTCATATTTCGAATGAAATACCCCCAATTTGAAGAGGTTGCCCGGGTAATTATCGTGAACCAGTTTGCCCGTATTCAGACCAGGGATTTTAAAGGATCTCCAGATGAAGCAAGTACTAAAAATGATTCCCATATCCGGAATGCGATCCAAGAATCGGACAGTATCCTTATCGCATGGGGTAAGTCAAATCCCTACATGGAAAGGCAGGAGACCATCCTGAACATGGTACGGGAGTATCCGGGCAGGAATGTGATGATAACCAAAAAACATCCTTCACGTGGAAGCTATGAAAATTTTATTGAGCCGTTCCCCGTTTAGAAATCTTTCCTTTTAGCCTTATAAACCAATCGCCATATTGGTAAGCCGGTCCAAAGGCATAGCATAATTATGGAGATCAGAAAGCCCCATTGGGTCCCAAAGAACGATTTAAAAACGGCCCCGGTATATCCTAATAAAGCTGAAATATCTAATTTTAACAGGATCAGCGTGCGGGAAAGGTCAATAGGATTAAGCATGGTCGCAATCAGTGAAAAATTGTCTAAAGGATATTCTTCAAAAATAATCAGCGACATTAAGAAGAGGCCATCATATATTACTGCCATAAAAAGCCAGAGCAATACCGCATAACCAAACCCTTTAATCTTATTTTCATGGCTCAGCGCTATATTAAAAGACAAAGCGGTAAAGATCAGGGTAAGAAATGCCCCCGTGACCAACAGGAGACCAAAATCCCAGATGGCATTGCTTTTAAAGAGACCATAAAGCAGAAAAGGAATCCCAAGTCCCAAAACCAGACTCAGGGTAAGGGACCCTGCCACCCCCAGGTATTGGCCTAAAAAAATATGGGATCGACGTATAGGTTGCCCCAGGAGAAGCTCCGTGAATTCCCTGGAATTATAATAGTACATTATCCCGAAAATGGTCCCAATGAGTGGAACCAGTACAATGATAATATTCATTAAGGTAATAACCGCCTTGGATACATCATTGTTCAGAAATAACAACACAAAACCCAATAGCAAATAGAACAAGAAATACACATAACTCCACCTGCTCCTGATGAGATCGTAAAAACTATATTTTAATATCTTAAACATTTGATGCATTGGTTGTGATGGCCGCGATGGCGTGTTCAAAATCTTTCTCTCCTGTCTTACTTTTCAATGCAGCTACGCTTCCCTTAAAATAGATATTCCCTTCGAGCAGATAAATAATTTCATCGGCTACTTCCTCCACAAACTGCATTATATGCGAGGTGATCAAGATCGTATTTCCTTTTGCCTTTTCAACCTGAATCAACTTTTTAAGCTGAATCAGGGATGCCGGGTCCAAACCAGTAGTGGGTTCGTCCAGGATGAGCAAAGGACTGTTGAACATAAAGGTCAGAACTATGTTGACCTTCTGTTTGGTACCTCCTGACAAGGTGGACAATTTTTTATTCAGGAAGGGCTTCAGTCCAAAGAGCGAAACCAAGTCGTCTTGCTGATCTGGTTGCTGCCGGAGATCCTTGATCATCGTAAACAATTCTTTTACTTTGAGGTTGCCGGGGAAATTGGCAATCTGAGGAAGATAATTTATTTGCTTTCGATACCGCCAGTTGTTTTTTACCGGCTCGTCCATCACAATAAGGGTGCCTTTATTGGGGATTACCATTCCCAAAATACATTTAATAAGGGTTGTTTTTCCTGAACCATTTGGACCTAAAACAGCAATAATACCACTCTTTTGAACGGTGAGGTCTACTCCCGACAAAACCTGGTTCCGGCCAAATTTCTTATAAAGGTCCTTAATTTGAATCATTGTATTTTCTTCATTAACGGACGTGCATCCAATAAGTTATCAGGTGTGAACACAGGCGATACCTTTTCAGAGAAATCTATGATGTCCATAAAAAGACTACGCAAAAGTATGATGGTTTCAGGGGTTCGGTTCACAATGTATGAAAACAATTTCACCGGCCTGTAAGGGACATCTCCTATACCATTTTTGTCCAAATCGTATCCTGTGTAATTGCTCCAATAATTTTCTTCAAACAGGTTATCGTTTAATTTACTATAATAGGAAATATCAAAGGAATTGTACAGGAAATTATTGCCGATAAAGGTATTGGTATAACAGGCACCAAGTACTTTAACAGCCCACCCGTTTTTTATAAAGTTGTTGTTTCGATATTCTATTCTATTCGAACCTTCGATATTGATGCCAATAGTGTTTTCCTCAAAGGTATTTCCACTGATTTCTGCGTCCGTGATCTCCTTGAGCAACAGCCCAAATGCCGCTGTTCCCCAATTTTTTTTGAAGGTGTTGCCCACCATTTTAATTCGTTTTGAAAACATAACCGCTACACCGGCGCCATTATTCTCAAAGATATTATTGGTGTACACATCATCATTCGAAAACATAAAATGTAGGCCATACCTGAGATTATTGATGCTCTTGTTGTTATTAATAGTAATATGATCGGAAAACTCCAGGTAAATGCCATCGCGTACTCCCTGTACGATATTTCGGTCTACCTCTACATTGTGGGAGTACCATAATTGAATACCATTGCCAGAATTATACTCATTCACCGCATCTCCTAAAATCTTGTTGTTATAAACTTTGCCATTGTTGGATCTTTCCAGATAGATACCGAAAAACAACTTCTCCAATACCATGTTCTGTATGACGTAGTTTTCACTTTTAACAACTCTAATAGCTGCATAATCTGAGGTGTAACTGGTTCCAACATTGATAATATAAAGACCATCTATCGTTACCCCGTCAGAAACTATCCTTATGATCTCGCCCTTATCTTCACCATCGATCAGTGGGTAGTCTTTTCCTATAATGACAAGTGGTTTATCAATAACGATATTAAATTCCTTATAAACCCCTTTTTTAATCAAAAGCGTATCATAGGCCGAAGCATTTGCCACAGCTTCTTTAATGGTCTTTGCGCTACAAGTGCTGCACACCTCTATATTTTTTGCATAAAGAATGGTACTTGTAAAAAGTATAAAGAGCAGTATATGAAATGGTCTCATAAAAACTATCGTATTATTAGGAACTTGGAATTCTCCAAAGCCTCTACCCTATGCGAAGTTGCCTTTGGGAAATCGAAATATCGGTGTTTTTTTATATGAAACCGTTCGTTGTTTATGTGAAAATCGATTGCTCCTTCCAGAACAATTAATTGGGCATCCGTTGGTGAAGTATGCTCCGGAAATTGAGAGCCTCTTTCTAAACTAATACTTAAGACTTCAAATTTTGGTGTCTTAATAATTTTTTGCACCTGTAAATCCCGGTATTCCTGTGTGGATATTTTGTCATTAATTTGATACATAAATTACTCTTTAAAATGAACTAGTAAGGCATCCCACGAATACAATTCGCCCTTATTTTCCGATTGGAAATTCTTTGCGAGCTCCTGTGTTTCAAATGCCGTTAAATTGGCCCCCATAGGGCTTGGAATACGTTCACTGATTAAAAATGTGGCCTTGGTGGCGTCTATCAATTCTTCGGGAGAAGTATAATGATTGCATAGGAAAAGCTGTATGTCCTCCATGGCCAGCTCTTTGGTATAATTTATCATGCATTCTATGGCATCAAAGGAATACACCTTGCCTTTGCGGGTTACGAATTGGGCAGCATGTTGCCTGTCTACTATGGTCATTGAACAAAAATGACATCCCTCTGAACCATAATCAATTGGTTTTGGTCGAACCTCACAAGAAACGAAAATGAGCAATACAAAACTTCCTAAAATAAATTTATTTATCATTCGTTTTTACTTTGAGCGGTACTACTGAGGCCGTTTTGCTTTTAGGTTTCCATGCGCGCTTCCCCATAAAAAATGCACCGACGGTCAACATCATACCGGCAAACATCATCCACGCGCCTGTTGACGGTAAGGAGGTTACATCAAAATTGAGCATTTTTGCGTGGCCAAAAAGCGGAGGTTTATAACTTATAGGAGTTCCATCCGGATTGGTGAGTTTCATAATTGCATTGGGATCCAGGTTGGTACCGTAATCTACCATCCATGCATTAAAATCATACATTCCCAGGATACCTAAAATACTCATAAATACGAACCATCCCATGAACCATTTATAGTTCAGTTTCTCAAAGAATCCCAGTATACCAATCAATACTCCAAGGGCCACCATACCTCCAATGACCAATGGAAATGCCGTAAACTCCCACATGTCTTCTGGCTTTGGTAATTTACGCATCCCGATATAGTGGTTAAGACCATCAATGTTCTGAATATCAAATTCGCTCACTCCTTGGATACCATCAATATGGATATTCATTCCCAGAGGTTCAGGATATTGAGGGGCACCCAACATTATGTTCCAGAGCGGGAAAATATACAATCCCAGAAGAAACAAAGGGCCAATAATCATTATGATACTTGCTTTTTTCATCAATTCATTTTTTTTGATCGATCATAAATCAACCAAAGCGTACGATGGCTGATTTAATCTACTAAAAAGCGGACAGGTCTTAGACACAGCCCGCTTTTAAGATTGAAATTTAAAACTCTACTTTCGTACTTTTATTCACCTAAAGACCAGGACAAGTCTATATTTGAATTAGCTGGAGATACCCTCACATACCCTTGCATTTCCTGGTGCAAGGCCGAACAGAAATCTGTACAATAGAAAGGCCATACCCCTACTTTCTTTGGCTCCCAGACAGAAGTCTTGGTCTGTCCTGGCATTACCAAAAGTTCGGAAGTATTCTGACCAATAATTGAGAAACCGTGCGGTACATCAAAATCTTGTTCTTGGTTGGTAATATGGAAATACACCTTATCACCTACTTTAACACCCTCAATATTGTCTGGCGTAAAGTGGCTTCGAATGGTAGACATATAGATGTGTACTTCATTTCCATTACGTTCTACGCGTGCATCATTTGCACCTAAGGTGGCATATTTATGCTTGTTTTCATCCAATCGATAAATTTTTTGCGATTTTGATGCTAACAACTCGGCAGGACATCCGGCAGCATAATGGGGTTCCCCGTGTGTCGGAAAATCATAAATCAATTCCATCTTTTCCCCTGAAATATCATAAATCTGGGCAGAGTGCTCCATTTCCGGACCTGTAGGCAAATACCGGTCTTTAGTAATCTTGTTCATAGCCACTAGATACTTACCAAAAGGCTTCCTCGAGTTCCCACCTGGAATCATCAAATGCCCCACGGAATAATAGGTCGGTTTTCTATCGAGAACTTCCCAAGTCCCTACATTCCATTTAACTACTTCCGAAGAAATAAAGAAGGTAGTATACGCATTTCCATTCGCATCAAATTCGGTGTGTAAAGGCCCTAGACCTCCACTTTTTACAGTGCCTGCTAAGACATCCTCAAAGTTGAGAATAGGAATACCATAGGCCTCTCCATCGAATTTTTCATTTTCGATTGCGTCCAACATTTTATCAAACGAGTGTACAGTAATATCTGCAGACAGTTTTCCACTACCGATTATATATGCACCGGATGGATCTACATCACAACCGTGTGGCGATTTAGGAGTGGGCAAGAAGTACAAAGATCCCGGTACTTTAGTTGGGTCTACAGTAACGACCTCTTTTATCATTGTAGAAGTTCCTGTATGGCTTTCCTCGTCATATACATTATGCGCATAGTTAGTGGGCATTTTAGTACCACCACCATTTTTAACATACTCTTCTATTTTCTTCCAATTTACAGCGGCGATAAAATCCTTGTCATTTTGTGAGGCCATGACCTCCAATAAAGAATTGGCCTCTTCCGTGTTATATGTTGAAAAGAAGAACCATCCATGAGATTTTCCACGACCGGGACGCGAAAGGTCATAATTAAACCCTGGCATCAAAAGCTGGAATTCCAGATTCATTCGTCCATTGTCAGGAGCTACACTAATAAAAGACAAAGCGCCTTTGAAATTTCCCTTGTATTCATTAATCGGCATATCGCGCTGAGGTACAGGCACTGAAAATCTGGTACCTGCTACTACATACTCCGTGTTCTCTGTAATGAATGAAGAACTGTGATTACCGGCACTGTTCGGTACCTCAATAATCTCTTCTGTCTCAAAAGTGCTCAGGCTTACCCTGGCTATACGGGGAGTATTGTTACCGTTCACAAAAATCCATCTGCCATCGAGTTCCCCATTGGTTTGAGAAATGTCTGGGTGGTGTAAATCATCCCAAGGAACAAATCCAAAAGAAGTGTTCAACATCGGTTTGGTTTCTTCCGAATAACCATACCCGGAGGTTGGAAATTGTGAGAAAACGGGGATTTCCTTGAACATTCGTCCAGACGGAAGTCCGTATACAGTAAGGTTACCACTATACCCTCCAGAAAGGAAAGCATAGAATTCGTCTTGTTCGCCAGGGGCCACATATACTTTTTCAGCGGCGCCAGATGACAATGCCCCATTCGAGGATTTCCCCGCATCATTACAACCGGTAAAGACCAATACCAGTCCTATAAAGGCAAGCATAGAATATCTGATTTTTTTCATCTTATTTGTTATTAATGTTAAATTGAATTGAATTATTCTTCTGCTGGTGGTAACATAACTTTGTCAACAACGTGCACAATACCATTACCTGCTTTTACGCTGGCAATTATTTTAGCCCCACCTACGTATACCTCACCATCTTTTACCTCAACTGCAACACTCTGGTCGTTGGCCTGGCCTAATTTTTTGAATTTCATCAAAAACTCCTTGCTATAATTACCCGGTGTTACATGATACTTTAATATGTTGGCTAGAGCATCTTTATTTTCAGGCTTTAAAAGGTCGTCCACGGTCCCTGCAGGTAGCGCATCAAATGCCTCATTGGTGGGCGCAAATACCATTAACGGACCTGCATTTACAAGTACATTCTCAAGATCAGCCGCTTGAACTGCCGCTACCAATGTCGTATGATCTGGTGAACCTATGGCAATATTCAAAACATTAGGGGTTGACTCATCATCTTGGATAAAGGCCTGGCCTTGTTCTTTTGCTTCTTCTGTTGTTGGAGTGGAAGAAGTATTCGTAGTTCCTGTTTTAGCTTCATTCTTACATCCGACAAAAAAAATCAGCATTAAAAATGTTCCAAAAAATAAACCTAATTTGGTTGTTGTTTTCATATAATTATTGATTAGAGGGTTCTAAAATATTCAAGTACTGCCCGGGCCTGTTCTTCTGTAAGTCCCTGATTCGCCATTGGCGAACCGTTAAACTCTATCAACAATTCTTTAGCCAGAGGATCTTCCTTTACCATATTCTCAGGGTTCAGGATCATGTTCATAACCCATTCCGGAGTACGCCTCTTCAAGATATCGTTGGGTGCAGGGCCAATAAATTTTTTGCCTATTCTATGGCAAGCCAGGCACATCTGATCGTACACTTCCTTTCCGGTAGCAGCCATAGCCTGGTCTATCTCGGAATTAAGGTTCATAGATTTAATTGGACCAACACCTTTATTGGTAAGATCGATACGTTCCGATGCCTTGGTGCCGGCATCTTCAGTAACATCTGCAGTTTTGGTGGTGGTGGTTTTTTGGCGGTCAACGCTAAAACCTTCTTTTTTCTTTTCTTCTTTCCCACCGCAACTAATAAGCAACAGCGAGAATAGTAATACTATTCCTTTAAGTAATGATTTCATTGTAATTAGAGTTTTAAATTAGCACAAAATTATAGGGGTAGTTAATGAAATAATATGATATATATCATATTTCGGACAATTATGTCTTTTTATCTTGGTCAACTCATTTGTAGCCCTTCATTAATGTTAAGCACATCTTCTAAATATGCCCTTAAAGCAGTTTTGTACCTGGCAGATCAATCCAATGAAGATCATAAAGTGATGGTTAAGGACCTAAGCAAAGCTACCCAGGTTCCAAAAGCCTATCTGGCCAAGTTATTACAGGCTCTCTCGAGGCATAATATTGTTTCATCTGCCAAGGGACCAAAGGGCGGTTATTTCCTAACACCTGAAAACAAAATGCTTCCATTATACAGTGTGGTGGAGATTATTGATGGCGTTAATAAAATTGAAATGTGTATACTAGGTTTGGAACAATGCAGTGAAAAGAAACCCTGCGCACTTCACCAATATATTAGTCCTACCAGAGAACTATTTATAAGTACCTTAAAAAAAATGACTATTCACGAATTATCTCTCGACTTAAAAAAAAGCAGCTCATTTTTGCCCTTATGAAGCTATTGGAGGAACCGAAAATTATGTAACTTCCGATGTTGTTTCTCACATTTAAATCGGTATTCCTTATGAAAAATAATAGCTCAAGAAGGTCTTTTATAAAAAAAGCAGCCTTAGGATCAGCGGCATTCACGGCGGCGCCTTATGTTGTGGCTTCGTCCAATGATCAAAAAATAATGCTCAGCCGAACCTATCCCGTATCAAAATTTAGTGCAAACGAACATATTAATCTTGGGCTGATCGGTTCAGGAATTCAGGGTATTTACGATACAATGGCGGCATTACAAGTAAATGGTGTAAAACTAGTAGCTGTTTGTGATCTGTACAATGGCCGCCTGGAAAGAGCCAAAGAATTGTGGGGAGAAGAGCTGTTTGTGACACGTGACTATAGGGAGCTCTTGGCAAGAAAGGACATAGA
>CALZFZ010000106.1 GCA_945786965.1 uncultured Muriicola sp.
AGTGACGTATTCCTATGTGGCAGTAGATAAATACGTAGGAATCAGTAGAACATTTCCCGAAAACAATGTTAGAAATTTGCGAAAATGCAAGTGGAAGCGCATTGCGCCTGTCTACTTTATGAAACAAATCAGACAACACCTAAAACCACGGGAATCGATTGAAGGTTTTTTGTGAGTCGAAAGCAGCTAACCATGAATAGAATTTGAAATTTTGGTTTTGGTGTTGATTTTCTTTGCACCTGAATTTAATAAGAAAAATACTCAGTAAGAAGTAACCACAGCTTCAGGAGTTGGAGGTTGGAGGGTCATTAGGGTGCTAAAAAAAAATATGTGCTCCTAAAATAAGTAGGTATCGTACCTACTTCTGGCACCGAACACATGTTACAAAATTACAAAATACCTGTGAAGTTGTATCATCTTGTTTGCTCGGAGTTTCTGTTTCTTCCAAGAGAGGAGAATGAGAGTGTGTTGGGGCATAGTATCATTTCGAATCCTCTCCAAGTTGCTCCAAGAGCACAGGAATAGCCTGAAAGACACCTTTCAGGGTGTTTTGGGACCCAGAATCCCTCTTTACTCGATAGGTTCCATCATCTTGTCGTTCCATTACAGATTGCATAGTTGACAGTGCATTCGTGCAATTGTGCAACTTCTCTCGCATTGCTTCGAGATCTCTGTTGATGTTCACCTCCTGTCCAATGAGTAATGAGGCGTCGCCTAATTCATCTCCGTATTCCACTGCGTCATTAAATTCCGATGAGAGAGAGTGCCCTTCAAGATTGACTTCCTCCCAGTCGAGGTTCGTTTTGCCATTCTGGTCGAGGTTAGACGATGCGAGAGAGTGCTTTTCATTATCGACTGACCCGGCCTCGCCAGGGAAGGAGTCATAATCACCCTTGGTTGCTTCGTTCGAGATGTTCGATTCGGCTTCATTTTCATCTGTTGGTCGGGGTTCCAATACTTCTTCACTGTATGGGAACTCACCCATCATGTTACTACCAACATCATCATAATCTTCACTCCATCTCAGCCTCGCTCTCTTACTCTTTCCCATCCTCTCTCTATTCTGTGTTTGTGATTTGTTTGCCCCCCCAATTGATGCAACCTCAGATTCCGACTCTTTTACAGCAGCATTACCACGCTTTGACTGTGATTGTGATGCCGATTGATTGTCCACTTCTCCCTCATCAGATTCCCAGTTCTCCACATTTGAATTTTCTGACTCTTCTCCAGCAGCAATTTGGCGCTTTCTCTTCTTCTGTCCGTCTGCTGACCGCAATTGTGATGCCGATTGATTGTCCGCTTCTCCCTCATTATGCATCTCAGATTCTGAGTTCTCCTCGTTTCCTGCCAGTTGTGACGTTGGTTTCTTCCTCCTTGCTGCAGCTGGTGGACGAACTCGTCCACCAGCAGCTGCTGCCCGACTTGATTCCGACTGTGCTTCTTCCGACAAACTTTCTTTGTCACCCACCTGCGCCTCCAAAACCTCATTGTTGGATTCTTCTCTGACACTCTCTGACTCTTCTTCCTGGTACCGACTCTGTTCGTCCTCTGAAAGTTTTGAAAACTTGGCATTGGCAGTTTTTTTCTGAGATAACAAAGGGTAGTGAGTGTATTGTTAGGCTTGCAGATTCTGCTCAAGGGACTGAAATGATTGACTCACAATGAGAACCTCTGGCACCTGATCTGGCACCTGACTGTTCCATATTTCGTTTAACTCTGGCTTCTTCTCCTCCAGGTATGCATGTGGTGCAACCTTCTCATTAAGCCTTGCTGTCTGCATTGGTTTGTTGAGTTTTTTTTTCAACTTCCCCAGTGCAACCAGATGCTGTTTGACAGCATCAACTGATGCGCGGTTCAACTTAACTGCGAGTTGGTTCTTTTGGCACATATCATCGATCTTCTCGTGAAATTCTCCTGGGTCAGCAGTGATGCTTGTGCCCCCAGAAATCATTGGGAATGGACTAGAAAATTTTGTGCCATCCTCAACCCTGCTCGGTGATAAAGTGAAGAGAAAGTCAGAAGGATCCTTACCGGCACCGTAAAGGACCATCAAGGTCTTTTCGAAATCCTTGAGTGAAGTGTTGCCTTGTGGCTGTCGACCCTGTTTCAGTGGAAGCTCAGCCACCTGCCTGTTCCAGTCAAGTTGGGGGTACCTTGCCCTCAGCAAAACTGTCGCAGACCTCAGTTGATCTTCCCCACCGTCTCCCTGTTGATCTTCCCCACCGTCTCCCTGGGAACAGAACAGCAATGCGAAGAAGATCCAAAACCCTAACCTTAATATCAACTCAGGGTCCAAAGGGTGCACCAACTTCTGCAGTTGAGGCATATATCCCGGGCATGTGATGGATGGCGTGTTCTCGTTCCCGATAAGAACAAAAAGGCTACTTTCTCCTGCATTCAAAATCTCCTCCTTCATCAGCAGATCCTGTAACAGCTTGTCCTTGGACATAGCTAAGCTTGGAATCATGGGACTCAAATCTAGGCGAGGGCAGGGTCCTAACTTCTCGAACAGTTGAACAGTCTTTTGAATTGCTTCTTGAAGAAGAAGCACCATGACTGATTCCTTTTTGAGAAGCCGCAACTTCCTGTGCATAGGACCATTTCGGTCCACGCCCTGGTCAAGAAACTTCGGAATATAGGGACCCAATGAGATGTCCAAGGAATGGGAAACTATCTGAACAAAAGCCTCGAACAAATCCTGGATTTCTTGCCGACTCGTTATTCCCTTTTGCCCCTCTGTTTGGGCATCTGAGTGGGGGCAGCTCAAGAATTGCGTCAATGTGAGTGATGATTCCCGAGAGGTACATGCCCACAAAATGAACTGAAACATGTTGAACACAGCGTGGGAAAACGTTTTTTGTTCCTTCCTGATGCCGGACATGGGCTCTCCATTCTTGACTAGAGACTTCAGCCCAACCGATCCCGATATCCGTAATGTTGGACGACTTGTGAGAGATGCAACAGAAAGACCTCTCCACATGCTGTCCTTGAAGGGATCTGGCTCTTTGGATCCCTTATTGGGGCTGTGCAACAATGAGTACAATTCATGCCGGTTCATCTGCCTGAGCACTTTAATTTCGTCCTCGATCTTCATTGGTGTCCCTTTACTGTTCAAAATGTGCAGGGTATCGTCCGCATCGATGATGGCCCTCATCTGGGCTGGTAGGGCTATCAAGTTGTCCCTAAAGATGAGAATCTGCATCATGATCCACATCCTGATGAGACCGCCCTGGGCTGAGTCAGGGTGTTTCATTTCTCCCGAAGGGAATTTGTCCATGATCGAATCTGCCCATGCCCCTGTGTCAGAATCATCATTGTCCGGCAGTGGGTAGCGATCTCCTTGAGGATCTATGGGGTGAGGGTGCACCAGGAGCTTGACAAGTAATGGCTTCAATTCGCTTCGTGCCTCTTTCCCTAAAGCATTCTCATCTTTCCACTCAAATAAGGTGCTATCAGTTTTCCCCACCTTTTGGCAGAAGTTGGGTAGGAAAAATTTGGGGAACATATCAACAAGGAATTCATTGTTGGAATTGAATGCATGTTTCTGCTGAGCATCCAATAGATGGTTGGCAACTTCCCTGAATCCATGGGGGCGTTGTTCGTTCAGTTGACTTTGTATGTTCGCCGAAAAAGATTTAAACTTGTCAAGTGTGTCATCAGTAAGATCAGTTGGGATGATGCAATGGAGGTCGCAACCTTCCCTCAATTCAGCAACCATGTGTTCTGAAGGATCTGCGAATTGTTCTGAAAACTTGTTCATAGCCTCTTTCAGCCCATCACAGATCTTGGTTTCTGGTGGCTGCTCGTTCACTGATGTGACTCGGTAAATTGCAACACGAGTTTGACCATCCATGGGATGGCCAATGACCTTGGTGTATAAGGCAACATGGTCATTGATCCACCTTCGCAGCTCATTTGGTCCCATCCCCTCATTTGGTTCAATCAATTGGAACCCTTCCAATTTCTCATCATCACTTGACAATTTGTTGTAGAAGGCAACGCATGCCTTGCGTAGAACATCGACTCTGTTGTCAATTGGAATGACATCATTCAGCAGCAGCAGGTACCGCTCTGAGAGTTCTGAGATGGATGTGGAGCCGTCATCAATGTTTTGGGGTTCCGAATCAATAATGTGCTCGTTGTCCAACTCGGATTTGAGCGTCTGAAGCTTCTTTATAGCACCACACAGAACCTGCGTTGTTAAAGGCTTTCCCTTCCAGTTTGACGGTCTGCCAGATGAATTATCTGCAAGGATTGCAGCTTTGTCTGTGTCTGTCTCAATTCCATCCCCTTCCACATCTTGCTCCTCAGTGGATAGGTGTTCAAAAGTGGTAAGAAGCATGTGAACTGTTGTAGGGAATTGGTTTGTGGTGGCATCCATGAGCCGGTTGATCTCCGACCAGAGTGCGTTATCATTGTCACAGAAGAGTCTATTGACATCGAGAAGGCGCTGATTGACACTCAAGGTGAGGGAACTAAACATAGGTCCACCATCTTTCGGCATAGGTAAGGTAGCAATGGCTGCCGATGTGATAGCTGCCGTAACTCTCGGCTCGTTTGCCATATTGTCGAAGCAATTACTTAAAGGGAAATTTCCTGTGGGAGCACCAAGTTCACCACCGAGGCGTGGGAGGTGTAGTTGGGTTGGTGGGAGTTTCGGCAGGTAGCCGGTAGTGTCTCTCTAGAGAGAGGGTCTGGGAGGGGGGCGAGGTCTAAAAGGGGAAGGGAGATTTTTTATGAAAGGAGACAGAAAAAGTGAACTGTTCAGACCTTGCTCGAATTCGCCAATTATCGCTATCTTTAGAGAATGATCCGAAAAAATATCCGACCATTCCTTAAACTTGGCGATAATCGCCAATCCTCGGAAACGTCACCACCTTACATACCAGGGGAATTGGTATGAATTATTCGCCAAATATCGCTATCTTTAGAGAATGATCTGGAAAAATATCCGACCATTCCTTAAACTTGGCGATAATCGCCAATCGCTAGCCAGGTATTAGTTCCAAAGTGAAGATTTGAAATTTTCTTGTTGGCAGGTCAGTCCTGTTAGGCAGGTTGTTTTGAATCTTTGGCCGTTGCACTTTTCCCCTCATAAAAAAAGAACTTGAGTTGAGAGCACACCCACCACCCTACTTCACAGGATTCATTGATCATTGGATGTACCACTGTCGAAAATGACCACCCTAAGCAGAGGGAAGAGAACTGATGGGAGGGGGAGGCCGATTGTGCAACAGGGGGGGAAGGGGCCTCGAGTTATTCCTCCCCGCAACAGCAAGGAAGCTAGTATGAAGGCACTGAGAAACGAACAGGTCCAGGAGAACAACGGGCCAAAGAAGAAGAAGAAGAGGTACAAGCAAGGGACTGTTGCACTGAGAGAGATCAGGAGATATCAGAAGGGCACAGAACTCTTCATCCGTAAGCTCCCATTTCAGAGGCTGGTCAGGGAGATCATGCAGGATTTGTTTAAAGATGGTCAATATCGCTGCCAATCAACGGCAATTTTGGCCCTCCAAGAGTGAGTTTGAAACAGGTTCCCTGCTTTTCAGACTTGTGCTTCCTGGCCCTAATGTTTGCCTTTCACAGAGCTGCCGAGGCATACCTGGTAACCATGCTTGAGGCCAGTAACCTTGCTGCCATCCATGCGAAACGCGTCACAGTGATGCCCAAGGATATTCATCTTGCTCGCAAATTCTTCGGTGAGCCAGAGAAAGATTTTTTGACTAGAAATGAAAGAACGCAGAAGAGTATGCCGATTGCGTTGAAAGATGGTGTTCAAATTGGTAGGATGGTTAGGAAAGTGAAAGGATGAGTGGAGTGAGGAGAAGGAGAGGAGGGTAGGGAGGTTGGGGGGGAGAGCAACTTTTTTAGGGGAGGCAGACCAAACGATGGAGGGGACAAATTTAATATGATACTTGTAGTACCTATCAGTAGTAGGATGAAAAACTAGATACATGATGTATCTTCACTACTTGGCTTAGGGTTGCCCATTAACATTCCTCCAACCTATCCCCAGAATTCTGGTCAGGAGCAAGGTTGCTGCTCCTCAAAAGGTTTTCTGCACTTGCCGAATCCTGGTCACGAGCAGCACCAGAAAAATTGTCTTGGTCATGACGAGGGGCACCAAAATAGTTGGCTTCACTTGCCCATGCTTTTTTCACATCCTTCATATATGATCTGTCCTGGAATCGGTCCAAATCCTCCTCCGTTAATCGTTGCAAATCACGACCCAGGTTGTCCATTTGTGTGGCACGGGAGTCCCTTCGATGATGGAGACTGATCCCTTCAGTTGCCCCAACCTCCATAGGTGATATACCAAGAGGGATGGCCTTAGGACCCTGTGCAGTCCACATTCTGGCATTCGCATTCATCGGATCAAGCTTCTCATTGAACAAGTAATCTCTCAACCAGTCTGGCTGGTAATTGAGGTTCTTGGTGTCCTCATACAAGTCAGCCACCCAATTCCGGACTTTC
>CALZFZ010000107.1 GCA_945786965.1 uncultured Muriicola sp.
CTATAAACGTAGCTATTACTATAATCCAGAATAGGAGACTACCAACTAATGCCCAATCCACACCTGCATTTTTCTCGACTAGTTCTTTCATCTTATTCTAACCCCAATTAGGGTTTCCTGAACAAATCACACAATTTGAATGACCAGAGCTTTCTTGAATAACCATTGTAAAAAAATTCCTCATATAATTCTGTAAACGAATTTTTGTTCTTTGAAAAACAGGTACGAAAATGGCCGATAGGCACTATTGTTTATGCCTGGATTAAATACCGTTCATTAAAAATGCAGCCAACAAAGTAAATATAATTAATATTATAGTTACCCCAGGACCTATTCCCGTTGGCGTCATCCTCATTGCAATTATGGGCCTTCTGAAAGATGTAATTACAAAATAGGCAACCCTTAACATGCTTTTGTCAAGGAAGGATCCAAATGCTAACAATGGTTCCTTGCAGAACGAAATGATTGCATTACCAGGTACTCTTCCCAACCAATCTGAATCAAGTGTAAAAGTTGGCGTTCCTCGAATTAGTGTTCTTAAAAACCAGGCCGACAAAAAGGTGAATACAAACATTTGAACAATTGAAAAAACCCGTGTAATGGTGTAAGGAACAAATTCAACTGGATAGGGAAGCATCTCATAAAATGGATAATATGGATATACTCCCATGAAAACGCAAAGGAACGCCGGGATGCTCATACCAATTAACATGTTTATAGGCGTATTTTCACGTCTCTCTTTTAGTTTTACCTTTATATCCGCTGGTGGCTCCTCTCTTCCTTGAAACCATAAATTATAGGGAAGTTTTATAGCAGTATGTAAGAAAGTCCCTACCGTAGCTCCTTCAAGAAGTAGATATGCAATGGGTTGATGTATCAATTCTGCAGCCTCTATGGTCATGCTTTTGCTCACAAATCCATTGAAAAGTGGTACTCCGGAAATGGAAAAACCACCAATTAAATAAAGCCAGAAGGAGATGCGCATGTATTTGTAGAGGCCTCCCGTGTTCGTAAATTTGCACGTACCGGTCACTGACAACACCGTACTTGCACCCATTAGAAGCAGACAACTGTAGATAATATGACAGATAATATGAGAAACTGAACCGAGTATTCCCAGATAAGTTCCTATTCCCACACCACATATCATGTATCCATCCTGAGAGATGATGTGATAGCCACAGAGCCTTCTTGCGTCATTCTCAAGCACTGCCAGAAAAAGTGCAACAACGGCAGTTATCACCCCCAACCACATCAGTAGCTCCACACCGGGAAAACATCTTATCAATCCGTATATCCCGGTTTTGGTACTAAATGCGGTCACATATAACACGCTGGTAACACCACCCGTAGAATAGGCATCAGGCAACCATGAATGGACTGGAAAAGAACCCGCATCTATTAGAAACCCAATCATCATGAAGTAATAGGCAATATAAGTCCAGTCCCATCCCCAAGGCATAAGATTTAAATCAATTGACCCTGTTGTTTGCACATGTATGATACTACCGGCCAGAAGGAATCCACCGGCCAAGACGTGCCAGAAAAAATACCTAAATCCAGATGCCTTTGATGTCTTCGTACCTCGAAACCAAATGAGGAACACCGCTGACCAGGTTGCTACCTCAACAAAGAAAATGTAGGTAAAAAGGTCTCGAGCAAAAATTGCTGAAACCGAACTACCAATATGAATCAATGCTGATACATGCTCCCAATCATTCTTTTCCCGGAGAGCAAATATGAGCATGGCAATCCCAATAACCACGTATACATACGCGAAAACCATGCTCATTTTGTCTATCCGTCCCAATTCAAGGGTATAATGTAAGAAAGGGATACGCCATTTATGAAGGGCATCGGGGTAAGCAGGAATAGAACCAAAAAATCCCATTGATGATAGAATTAGGATTATAAGCCCCACTGTAGGGAGAAAAACTAAGTATACTTGCTTGACTTTCCTGTTTATGAGAAATGGTAGCAGGAAAGCACCAAGCATAATCACAATCCCGGGATGTATCCATTCAGCCATTTTAACTACTTCCTCCTGCGTTTCTCATAATAATCCACAGGCCGCACAAGCCAGATACCCAGCAATTTGGCTCCAAGAATTAAAATAGAACAAAATACAAATCCACAGATGGCAAAAAATCCTGGTATATATTGAAACGAGAAGTGATAATGAAGCTTATCGAAGTAAAGCAATAAAAATCCTATTACGAGACTTCCACCAACACCAAAAATATAGTAGGATTTCAATAGAAACTTTTTTGTTATTTTCATTCTCACATACCTCCGAAGAGATTTTTTACTGCCATTTGCGCCAGGTCAAATATATGGAACATATTTGGGAACAGACAAAATATGATAGAGAAAATCCCGGTTATGGCTAAAGGAATAATCATAAAAAGATATAGAGGTCGTCCTGTCTCTTTTCCCCTGGCTTCTGTTAACCTGTCAAAGAATGCAGTCCTTACTATGGGAAAGAAATAGACGAGATCCAGTATAGAAGCTGTTATGGCAACAAGCAAGAAGGCTACCTTGTCTGCCTGTATGGTACCCAAGCAGAAATACCATTTACTTATAAATCCCGCCACCGGCGGGATGCTGCACATGCCAAATGCAGTTACGGTAAATGCCGTCATTGTTACGGGCATTACTCTGCCTATCCCTGCCATATGGCTTATTTGTTTTATTCCTGTTACTGCCATTATGGCACCAGCACACAAAAACAGTGTTATCTTCATAAATCCATGGTAAGCAATATGTATCATGGCACCTATGGCAGCCTTAGGGCTTAATATTGCTGCCCCTAAAATTATGAAAGACAGTTGGTTTATGGTGGAATATGCAAGCAGTCTTTTGAGGTTGTCCTGCCCAATGGCATAAAGATTGGCAACTATTATAGTGAAAGAGGCTATACAAGCGAGTGTTAATCCAAGACCAAGTTCTTGCATCAAATCTGTTCCATAGAGATAGAATACTGTCCTGATGATTCCAAAGACACCCGCCTTTACCACTGCTACTGCGTGCAAAAGTGCACTTACCGGTGTGGGGGCCACCATTGCAGTAGGGAGCCAAGAGTGGACAGGCATCCAGGCAGCCTTCATAAATCCCAACATAAAGCAGAAGAATGCTATTTGTAAGGTGAGTTTGGAAGTAGCATCAAGTGCCGGTGTTAATATCCCATTGGGAGCAAAATCTGTAGTCCCCACCCAATAATAGGTCATTAATATCCCAAAAAGTAGGAAGACACCTCCAGTAAGTAGATAGGCAAGGTATTTATGGCCACCATGCATGGCCTCTGGCGTCTCATCATGCGCTACTAAAGGATAAGTTGATAGAGTCAATATCTCATAGAAGACAAACAGGGTTACCAGATTGGCGGCGAAGGCAATACCGATGGCCCCCAATAATGCCACGGCAAAAGAGAAGTAGAACCGCGTCTGGGCATGTTCTTTTAAGGTCCGCATGTAGCCGATGGAATATATGGAGACTAAAATCCATAGACATGAGGAGGTCGTGGCAAAAATCAGACCCAGCGCATCTACATTAAAAGCAAAGTCTATGTTGGGTAGAAAATTAAACCAGATGAATTGGATCGGACCGTATTTCAAAACGAAAGGGGACATGGACAACACGGTATAGCATAGGGCTACGCTGCCGATAAGGGTGCAGCTTTCCCTTGCATTCGGCCGTTTCCCCGAAAATAATATCAACAGGGCAACGACAGAAGGGCATAAAATTGCCCACATCGGTCTGTAAGCTATTGAAAAAAAGTCCGCCATCAACTACTCCGGGCTGTTTTTTCGGTAACTCATTTTAGAGCCCCACAGGGACAGCAAAGTGAATCACATTGGTTAAAATGAATTGGTTAAAAATTCCGATCAACAATATGCCTATCGCCAGGATTATGGCCGGCAGCAGCATACTGAGCGGCGCTTCGCCGGTATGCGGATTATTCGAAGATCCTGTGATAGCGGGCCCTTCATTGGGTGAATGAACAAAAAGACCCTTGTCGAAGACCCTTAAAAATAAAGCCACATTAATCAAGGTACACACCAGCAGGGCAGTGACAAAGCCCCATTGGTGGGCCTCTATCCCTCCCAATAGTAAATACCATTTGCTAAAAAACCCGCATGTCGGCGGCACACCGATAACGGCTAAAGCCCCCACTGTAAAAACGGTAGCCGTAAGCGGCATGGTTTTAAAGATGCCTTTAAAATCGGCGATCTGATGGCCATCGGTTC
>CALZFZ010000108.1 GCA_945786965.1 uncultured Muriicola sp.
TGTGATGCAAAAAGTATTTAAATCGGACCTTTTTCTTACATATAGCGAGACGATGTCGTCCGAATTATCGGCTAAACTTTCTGAAGCACTTTTTGACTATTCCACCTTTATGTTTATCCTATATATTCCTTTTTTTGCATTAGCAGGATATTTAACATTCAATAAAAAGGAATATGTACTGTCTGAACATATTATTGCCTATATCTATGTTTTTTCACAGTGGAGCATTATTATCTTCCCAATATTCTTCACCGTATTACTTATATATCCCTCTGCATATATGAGCTTAAGTTTTCCGTTTCTTTTCTTAATGTTCGGGTATTGTTTGTATGTAATGCAACGCATGCATAGGTTTAGTACCGGAAATTTTATACTCCGATCAATTGCTTTCCTCATGCTATCTGGAATTGGGTATTTCGCTATAATTATAGGATTTTACATCGTATTATTTCTTGCCGGCACCATAGAGATGCAGGACTTTTTACCTAAAAAATAAAATGCTAATTGCTTTTTAGGCCACCTCTTCCTCTGCCAGGAATTGCGCTTCGTATAAGTTGTTGTAGTACCCACCTTTTTTCAATAATTCTTTGTGTGTGCCTGTTTCAACAATTTCACCGGCATCCATGACAATGATCTTATCTGCCTTTTTTATCGTGGCCAGGCGGTGGGCGATGATAATGGAGGTACGGCCTTCGGTGATCTTATCCGTTGCTTTCTGTATAAGTTTTTCAGTATAAGTATCTACGGAAGACGTGGCTTCATCCAAAATAAGTATGCTGGGATTGCTAACAAACGCCCTTAAAAAGGCGATCAACTGCCGCTGCCCGCTCGATAGCATCGTACCGCGTTCTTTGACATTGTAGTGGTAACCTCCCGGGAGTGAGGTAATAAATTCGTGAACACCGATTCGTTTGGCTGCTTCTTCAATGGTCTCGGTGGAGATGGTGGGATCCTCCAATGTAATGTTATTCCCAATGGTATCTGCGAAGAGAAAAACATCTTGCAACACTACAGCAATATTCTTTCGAAGCGATGCCAGTTTGTAATCCCTGATATCGATCCCATCCACAAGAATGGAACCTGAATTGATCTCGTAAAATCTGTTCAACAGGTTAATAATGGTCGATTTTCCAGCTCCCGTGGCACCAACAATTGCTACTGTTTCACCTTCTTTTACCTCAAAAGAGATACCGTGCAACACCTCTTCATCCGGAATATAGGCAAACCGAACATCCTGGAATTTAATTGCACCCTTAACTTCTTCTTTTTCCATAGTACCCACATCCTCGATACGGCTATCCGTATCCAATATCCTGAAGACGCGATTGGCCGCTACCATGCCCATTTGAAGCGTATTGAATTTATCTGCTATTTGACGCAAGGGACGGAACAGCATTTCAATATACAGTATAAAGGCAAAAATAGTCCCAGCGATGTCTACCTCTATATTGGCAATATTCTGGAGTCCGCCATACCATACCACCAATCCAATGGCAATTGACGTAACAATTTCTGCTACGGGAAAGAAAAATGAGTTGTACCAAACTGTTTTAAGCCATGCATTTTGGTGCTTTTCGTTGATCTCCCTAAATTTTTCGCTTTCAATTTTCTCACGGGTAAACAACTGCACGATCTTCATCCCTGTGAGGCGCTCCTGAACAAACGAATTAAGGTTAGATACCTGGGCACGTACTTCTATGAAGGCCACCTTCATCGCCTGCTGAAAAAGGCGCGTGGCATATAATATAACGGGCAGGACAGCAAAAACTAGCAATGCCAGTTTCCAATTCATAAAGAGCATCATACTGGCTGCTGCCAACATTTTCAATAGGTCGGCCACAATAACAAAAAATCCCTGGCTAAATATTTCACCAATACGCTGCATATCCGCAACGGCCCTAGTTACCAATACTCCAATAGATGAATTATCGAAATATTTCATCCGAAAACCCAACATTCGTTTAAACAGCTGTATGCGAATATCTTTGATGACTGATTCGCCCAACCAGTTAGCATAGTAGTTAAATAGTAATTGACAAATGACCTGGCCAAACAATACTACCACCATGGCTATAGAGAGGTACAGCAATTTATCGGCATCTCTAAGATTGATGGCGTCGTCAATAATATCCTTTAAGATATAGGGGGTTAGAATAGCAAAGAATGTAAGTAAAATGGCCGCGAGGGCTACTCCATAAAAGGTGATCATGTAGGGACGGGTATGCGCCATGACCCGTTTAAACAACCTAAAATCGAATGCTTTGCCTGTGTCCTTATCCATTAATATTCACTATGTTTTTAGGATATAAAACCTGGGTCAAATATAATCCTTTTGCAGGGACAGAAGCACCTGCCTCGCCCCTATCCTTGCTTTTTATAATACTATTAACATTCTGAACGGACGACTTTCCAAGGCCTACATCGAGCAAGGTACCCACAATGGCACGCACCATATTCCGCAAAAACCGGTCTGCGGTAATGGTAAAAACCAGTTTCTCGCCATCATCTTTCCAGGAAGCGCT
This sequence comes from uncultured Muriicola sp., assembly GCA_945786965.1. GTDB lineage: Bacteria > Bacteroidota > Bacteroidia > Flavobacteriales > Flavobacteriaceae > Muriicola. The sequence continues at coordinate 2,523 of CALZFZ010000108.1, forward strand.
TTTGAGCCTGCATATATAGGTCTTAACATCGGTGTTCGATTTCGAAAAACATTCAAAATCGGTATGCTTTAAAAGCAAACTGGCTGCCTCGTTCATAGCGTTAATATCGAGGGGGAGGTTCAGGTAATAAGCCGCATCTTTCAAAAAAGGGTTCTTTCGCCGGGTTATCCAATATTCATAAGTGCGTTCAATAGCATCAAATCGTGCATGGGCATTGTCTGGAACGGAATAAAGATTCTGCACAGCTATATCTTCCGGCAAAAGAGCATTTAAACGATACAGCAGGTCTTTGGAGTCTAAGCTATCATCCACATCAAAATGGGCATACATTTCCCTGGCATGTACTCCCGCATCGGTCCTTCCCGCCCCGACCAGCTTTATGGATGTTCGCAACAAGGTGGAAAAGGCACCTTCCATGGTCTCCTGCACCGTATGTGCATTTGGTTGGCGCTGCCAGCCATGATACGACTTACCGATGTATGAAAAAGCAACAAAATATCTCAATTCTAAGTACTACTTTTGTAAAGGACAAAGATACCCCAATCTTTTTGGAAGCATCAAACGAATTATAATTCAATACCTCATAGAAAGAAAATACCTCAGAACATACAGTAGATGACCAAAATCTTACTTCTTTCCGATACCCACGGACATTTAGATGACACTATTTTAAAATATGCCCGCCAGGCCGATGAGATATGGCATGCAGGCGATATTGGAAGCCTGGAAGTAAGTGATACCCTGATGGCCCTTAAGCCTTTCAGAGCTGTTCATGGGAATATTGATAATGGAGTACTGCAAAAAGAATTCCCTTTAGACAACCGTTTTCATTGTGAAGAAGTAGATGTATGGATCACTCATATAGGTGGGTATCCGAAACGGTACAACATCCGCATAAAGAACGAACTTGCAAAAAACCCACCCAAGCTTTTTATTTGCGGCCACTCGCATATCCTAAAAGTTGTTTGGGATAAAAAGCTTGAGCTGTTGCACATGAATCCCGGCGCCTGCGGTAAACAGGGATTTCATCAAATACGTACCATGTTACGGTTTGAAATTGACGGAAAAGAAATAAAAAACCTGGAGGTCATCGAACTTGGGAAAAGATGATCTTTAGTAATAGGAACCAACGGAGGGCTAAATTGGATAAAATTTTTCTAGCTGGGGTCCCTATGCAAAAAACCCTGGCACTTCTGCCAGGGTTTCACGCACTAATACTACTAAGATGTTAGGTTTAACGTAAGCGATCTACAGATTTTACAAGATCTTCATCCTTCTTAATAGCCCTGTTGGCCAGGACCAAAAAAACGATAGAAAATACAGGAATCAACATCCCAATACCCTTCTCTGAGACCAGGGCCTCTCCGGATAAGTTTAGTGATCGGTAAACGAAAAATCCTAGTAAAAAAAGATTCAATATCATATTAAAGCGGTTCATTACGAACTGACTTTTCCTATTTTTATGACGTGTAATTGCAATAACTGCCAAGGCTGCCGAGCCATAGAAAGCAATAGACACTGCCGTTTCTTGTTGTGCAAAAATAGAATTGCCCATGGTATCTACCCATAACATCAACCAAAATGGGAGTAGTGCCCCAAAGGCGGCGACAAGGATCATATATAAGGTCTGAATTCGAAAAATCATTGCAATTTTCACTATTCGAGCTGCAAAAATACATGTCTTTTTAAAAATTATCGACGAATTAATGAAAATAATTTGTAATATTGTAACGTTATTAGTTACAGCACTTACCATATGGGAACTCATTCCCACGTAGTACCCAAATAACAAATACTTCTAATTTTTTGAAACACGTATAACTTATTCAATACTCAATGTTTGAGATTTCTGATTTAAAAGCAATGAAGCTTCCTGAGCTTCAAAATATTGCAAAAGATTTAAATGTACCCAAGTACAAAACCCTTAAAAAGCTAGATCTGGTATACCAAATACTCGATCTCCAGGCTAGTAACCCTAAAATGGTAAAGGAAACCACGGCAGTTCAGGAGAACAAAGCTCCAGACAGACCAAAAAAGCAGCGGGCACCTAAACCGCGCCCCAGGCCGGTGCAAAAGGATTCTTCCGGCGAGACCAAAGAAACAGGCAGTTTGCCCCACAATAGAGTTGAAAAAGGAGAAACCGTTAAAGCTGGCATTCCTGCAGAACGCAGAAAAAAAGAACATGTTAAAAAGGAGCACACAGCTCATGTTCAAAAAGCAAAAGCTCAAAGCCCGAATAAAACCCATCATCAGAAGAACGGACAGGAAAAAAAGTCGAGCAATTTTGACAAGGACCTAAAAAATAAGTACAAACAGCCCGAATACGAATTTGACAGTATCATAGAAAGTGAAGGGGTTCTTGATATCATGCAGGATGGATATGGCTTCTTAAGGTCTTCCGATTATAACTATTTATCCTCCCCGGACGACATTTATGTTTCCCAGTCTCAGATTCGCCTTTTTGGTCTTAAAACAGGCGATACGGTATTAGGAAATGTAAGGCCTCCGAAAGAAGGAGAAAAATATTTTCCACTGATCAAGGTCAACAAGATCAATGGTTTAGATCCGCAGGTTGTTAGAGATCGTGTATCATTTGAACATTTAACCCCTTTATTCCCAACGGAGAAATTTAAATTGGCAGAACGCCAAAGTAATATTTCTACCAGGATCATCGATTTGTTCTCGCCTATAGGTAAAGGACAACGGGGCATGATCGTTTCCCAGCCTAAAACGGGTAAAACGATGCTTTTAAAAGATATCGCCAATGGCATTGCCGCTAACCATCCGGAAGTCTATCAGATCATTTTGTTGATCGATGAGCGCCCGGAAGAGGTCACAGACATGCAACGTAATGTACGGGGAGAGGTCGTAGCTTCTACCTTCGACAAAGAAGCCACCGAACACGTACGGGTTGCCAATATTGTACTGGAAAAAGCGAAGCGCCTTGTAGAATGCGGACATGATGTGGTTATTCTCTTAGACTCCATAACGCGTTTGGCACGGGCCTACAATACAGTTCAGCCTGCCTCCGGGAAGGTATTGAGTGGTGGCGTGGATGCCAATGCCCTGCATAAACCAAAACGATTCTTTGGAGCGGCGAGGAACATAGAAAATGGTGGTTCCCTGACCATTATAGCTACGGCACTTACAGAAACAGGTTCAAAAATGGACGAGGTGATCTTTGAGGAATTCAAGGGTACCGGTAATATGGAATTACAGCTAGACAGACGTATCAGTAACCGTAGAATTTTCCCTGCTATCGATCTGATCTCTTCATCGACTCGTAGAGACGATCTGTTGCTGGATGAGAATACCATTCAAAGGATATGGATCATGAGGAAATATCTGGCCGATATGAATCCTATAGAAGCAATGGAATTCATGGAGCAGCGAATTAAGCAGACCAAAAACAACGAAGAGTTCCTGATGACAATGAGTCAATAAAAAGAGATTATAAAATAAAAAGTCCCAATTTGCATTTGCATTTTGGGACTTTTTTTAGGTTGTAATGAGCTAAAATATGCGCATAAAAAACTCCAACTTTTAGCCAGGGCCGGGGTTATTTTAGATCTGAAAAAGGGAGCCTATAGGGCAGCAACCAATTTCGATAATTTGCTTTTCAAGTTAGCCGCCTTGTTATCGTGAATAATGTTTCGCTTGGCCAGCTTATCTATCATACTTACTACAGAAGGCAATAAAGCAGATGCTTTTTTCTTATTGGTTTCACTGCGCAGTTTTTTTATTGCATTACGCGTGGTTTTGTGCTGATACCTGTTACGTAAACGCACTTCTTCGTTCCTTCTGATCCTCTTTAATGCCGACTTGTGATTTGCCATCTTTCTCTAATATTATTTTTTATATTGCTGCTCTTTTCGGCAGCCTGCCTGTAGCCCGTAGGGGAATCGAACCCCTGTTACCAGGATGAAAACCTGGCGTCCTAACCCCTAGACGAACGGGCCAAAAAAGACACCCAGGATACTTTTTACAGTATTTTGAATGTTCTAGTAGCCCGTAGGGGAATCGAACCCCTGTTACCAGGATGAAAACCTGGCGTCCTAACCCCTAGACGAACGGGCCATAGGTTTGCGCAATTGCGGATGCAAAAATACAATTATTTTTTACTACCACAACACCCACCGATTATTTTTTAAAATCGCATTTTAATACGCCTTAGCGAAGAGGACACGTTGTTTGGAAGGTTTCCCTGTAACCATGCAAACTCCTGACTCTTCTTTGGCATTAATTGGGATACAACGGATGGTAGCTTTCGTCTCTTCTTTGATCTTCTCTTCAGTAGCCGATGTTCCATCCCAATGTGCCGAAATAAATCCGCCTTTGGACTCTAATAATGTTTTGAATTCTTCGTAACTATTTACATCCGTAATATGCCCATCCCTGAAATCATGCGCCTTTTTATAAATGTTCTCCTGGATATCTACCAGCAAATGTTCAATTTTAGCAACCAGGTCGGCCGTTTTTACCGTTTCCTTCTGCAAGGTATCTCGCCTGGCCACTTCAAAGGTATCGTTGTTTAGATCTCGCTGGCCTATAGCCAGTCTTATCGGAATACCTTTTAATTCGTATTCATTAAACTTAAAACCAGGTTTGTGTGTGTCGCGGTCATCGTACTTCACCGTAATTCCTTTGGATCGCAATTCATTTACCAGTGGATTTACTTTTTGCGAGATCGTTTCTAATTGTTCCATCCCTTTATAAATAGGAACAATAACCACCTGGATGGGTGCCAGTTTTGGAGGTAAAACAAGGCCTTGATCATCGCTGTGGGTCATTATCAATGCTCCCATAAGTCGGGTTGAAACACCCCAGGAAGTAGCCCAGACAAATTCCTGGGTGCCCTCTTTGGTTGCAAATTTTACGTCAAAGGCCTTGGCAAAATTTTGACCCAGAAAATGAGAGGTTCCTGCTTGCAATGCTTTCCCATCTTGCATTAGGGCCTCAATACAGTAGGTTTCCAGGGCGCCTGCAAAGCGTTCACTTTCCGTTTTGGTGCCTTTTATAACCGGCACTGCCATATGATTCTCAGCAAAATCGGCATAAATATTTAAGATCAATTCTGCCTCGTCTATGGCTTCCTGTTCAGTAGCATGGGCAGTGTGTCCTTCCTGCCAAAGAAACTCCGTTGTTCGCAAAAACAAGCGCGTTCTCATTTCCCATCGGACCACATTGGCCCATTGGTTAATTAATAATGGCAAATCCCTGTACGATTGTACCCATCGGCGGTACGTATCCCAAATAATGGTTTCAGAAGTGGGCCTAACAATAAGCTCTTCCTCCAATTTAGCTTCAGGATCTACAATAAGACCACTCCCATCCTCTGCATTTATTAGTCTGTAATGGGTTACCACCGCACATTCTTTTGCAAAACCCTCTACATGGCTGGCTTCCTTGCTTAGGTACGATTTTGGAATAAATAACGGGAAATAAGCGTTTTGGTGCCCTGTTTCCTTGAACATCGTGTCTAAACCGGCCTGCATTTTTTCCCAGATCGCATAGCCATAAGGCTTGATTACCATACAACCCCGTACTCCTGAATTCTCGGCCAGATCTGCCTTGATCACAAGCTCATTATACCATTTGGAATAATCCTCGCTCCGAGTCGTTAAATTTTTACTCATCTATTGTACTTTGGCACAAAACTTGTGTCTTATTAAAAAAATAGTTCGGTAAAACTAACTATTTTAAATATGTTCAACAATATAAATTTGCAACCATGGTACATTCACTACCCTACCCCAAATTACAATATATGGTCTTAACGGTCCTATTGGGTTCTTTTATGATCTCATGTGGTTCGTATCAGCAAGCTTCTTACTATGATAATGATGGTGTTTATACCACCAGAACAGAAAGACCTGCTGTATACAATGCACCAAGAACCACCCAGCAGGTGCAGAAAAAGAACGATGATGGCATCTATGGAGAATACTTCGGGCAAAAAGCTCAGGAGATAGACCAAATTATGGATAATGAGATCTTCACAGATGTTGATGATTACTATAGTGGCGTAGAAAATGACAGCCTTCAATTTGAAGGACAAGACAATTATTACGGTGACAATACCTATGCAGGCAATCCGGGATGGGGCGATAATCCAAGCAGTGTAATTATCAATATAAACGATAACTACGGATGGAATAACTGGGGCTGGTCCGATCCTTACTGGGGCTATAGCGGATGGTATTATGGCGGACTTTATAACCCATGGAGATATAACCGATGGAATTGGGGTTGGAATACTGGATGGGGCTGGAACTCTGGCTGGGGCTGGGGTGGCTTTGGCTGGAATAACTGGGGTTGGGGCGGAGCCTATGCCTGGAATTATGGATGGGGCTGGAACAACTATGGCTGGGGAGGCTATTATGGCTATCCATACTACGGCTATAACAGATATGGACGTGGTTATCCATACTACGGCTACAACAATTCACGAAGGGGCTATTACAACAGAAATACTTTAGCATCTAATTCGCTTAGAGGAAGATCCAATCTGGGGACAACCAGAAGCAGCAACGCACGTTTGAGAAACAATAGCGGCAGATCTAACATTTCTTCAAGAAGTAGTGCTCGCAGCTCTGCTACCTACAGGAGTGGCACCACGGCCAGGCGCAGTGTTAGTGCAGATGCAATCAACAGAAACAGGAGTTATCGTTCTAGCAGAAGTACACGTACCTCTCCTATTTATAACAGAAGTGCTATTCAAAACAGGACCTATGGGAATACATCAAGAGCAGCTCGTTCTAATACCTATAGAAGGAGTGCAACCCCAGGGGTACGATCTGGCAATCGACCAGCTTATAGATCTAATTCTTCGAGAAGTTCTGGATATTCAAGACCCTCTTCGGGTTCAAGAAATTCTCGTTCATACCGTAGTTCGGGAAGCAGGTCACGCAGTTCCGGAAGTTACCGAAGCTCAGGAAGTTCTTCAAGATCTTCAAGATCATCAGGTAGTGTTCGTAGTTCAAGTGGTTCTTCACGATCTTCGGGTAGTGTGAGAAGTTCAGGAGGTTCATCACGGTCTTCGGGCAGTAGTGGAAGATCCTCTGGTAGCAGCCGGGGAGGACGTAGACAATAATTCCTATTAATTCATCTTATAAAAAATCAGGACAATGAAACGATTTGTAACTTTCATAATAGTCATGGCATGTTTCACCGGAAACGCCCAGAACATAGACGATGTACTTCGTTACAGCAGAGAAAACCTTCAGGGTACAGCCAGGTATCAAGGACTAGGTGGAGCATTCGGGGCTCTTGGGGGCGATCTATCTGCCCTCAATATAAATCCGGCAGGGTCGGCTATATTCAACAATAGCCTCTTTACCATCACCGGTTCCAATTACCACACGAACAATGATGCTGTTTACTTCGGGAGTCTGGGCACTGAGGAACGAAATTCCATAGATATAAACCAGATTGGAGGCGTTTTTGTATTTAAAAGCAGCAACGCGAGCGATCCCTGGCAAAAGATAGCCTTGGCCTTTAATTATGATCTGGTACAAAATTATGATAACGAAAAATTTGTTACCGGAACAAGTAATCAGGGAATCGACGGTTACTTCCTGAATTTTGCACAGGGAGTGCCATTTGGGCCCTTGCTGGTCCAGGATGGAGAGTTTATTGAGGAAGCCTATCTGGATATTGGAGCCAACCTCGGTTTTAGGCAGCAACAAGCCTTTTTAGGGTATTACGGGGGAATAATTGATCCTGTGGATGAAACAGACGACAATAACACCGCATATGTTTCTAATGCCCAATACAGCGGTGTGAACCAGGACTATTTTGAAAGCACGACCGGCTATAACAGCAAGTTTACAGTAAATTTAGCCGGACAGTATCAGCAAAATCTGTATCTGGGTGCTTCTCTTAATTTTCATACTGTGCTGTTCGATAAGTACACGGAATTTACAGAACAAGGATTCGATTCGGCTTCTGAAATTCAATTCACAAATTTTGATAACCTTTTGCATACCGAGGGTTCGGGTTTTTCATTTAATCTTGGAGCCATCGCTAAACTAAACGAAAATGTACGTTTAGGTGGAAGTTACCAATCCCCTACCTGGTATCGTTTAACAGACGATACTTCCCAAAGGATCAATTCGGATCTGGCCGATTCTGAGATTAATTTTATCGATTTTTCGGTTGTCAACCTTTTTGAGGCCTATCGCATTAAAACCCCCGGCAAGATAACCGCTAGTATGGCGATCATTTTCGGGCCACAAGGATTACTTAGTTTCGATTATGGGTACCAGGATATGTCTGAAGCAGAATTAAGGCCGGTAAGCGACCCTAGCTTCTCTGATGAAAATTCCTTTATAACATCCCAGTTAGGGGTTGTAGATACCTTCAGAGTAGGTGGTGAATACCGAATAGACAATGTAAGCTTGCGGGCAGGCTATCGCTTTGAAGGTAGCCCATACATGGATGGGGTAACCGTTGGGGACCTGGAAGCCATCTCCCTTGGAATTGGATTTAATTTTGGTGGAAGCAGGCTCGATCTTGCTTACAGCCGATCGGAACAGGATGTGAACCAGCAACTGTTTGTAACAGGATTACCTGCGCCGGCAACCATCAATGCCACAAATACCAATGTATCATTAGGGTATACGATGAACTTCTAAAAAGAAAGTAGAAACCAAATAAAAAAGCCGGTGAATACCGGCTTTTTTATTTAACGTTTTAGTGTGAAATGTGTACGAACCGTACTGGCAACGACCACCCCTTGCTCGTCACGAGCGTATTCTAGGCGAAACCAGTAATCTGATGACGGCATGGGCCTTCCGTTAAAAGTACCATCCCAACCAATTGTGGTCTCATCCAGTTGCTTTAATAATTTTCCATACCTGTCAAATATGAAGACCACAGGATCTGTGAGGGTCTCTATCCCTAATATGTTCCAAGCATCGTGGATCCCGTCGCCATTAGGCGTAAAAAACTTGGGATACCCGACCACTAAAAATGGGAGGGGATCTGTGAAGCCACAACCGTTCTTATCATTGATGATCACTGTATTGAGACCGGGCGGAATATCCATGAAGATCGGTGAGTCCTGAAACTCTCCTCCATTTATCGCATATTCATAGCTTCCGTCGCCGAGTACCACTACTTCAATATTGTTGCTATCCGACAGTTCGTCTAAAATGATGACCTCATCTAATACCGGGATTCCGTAAAACGTTATTAAAATATCATCAGTGATGGTAGTGGCAAGATTTGTTATAATAGTTACAAAGTAACGCCCAGAATTGGGACTGGTTACTGTTAATTGTGTTTCGGCAGGCCCAGCAGCAAGTACTGCATCTATAGTACCATCATCGTCATAATCTACTTCCCAGGTAACATTGGCTATATCTGGTCCTGCCGGTGAATTCAGGGCACTTAACACAATGTCCGGATCTCCCTCACAGGCCACGATGTCCAATCCCAGGAATTCATCCCGCAGCGTACAATCCAAAGCTGTATTTTGGTCCTGATCTACCGAATACCCTGTAAAGGTCAGGGAAAAAGGTTCGGGGTCCCCATCAAAATTGGTGTTAAAATTATTGATCAACAGGTAGTATATTTCGCCTTCCTCCACGATCAACCATTCATCATAGGTATTCTGGCTCCCTGTTAAAAAAGGTTGCCCTACCTGGCCGTTTTCAGGATTTACCCCAATACCGGTAAAATCGGTATCATTTACCTCATAATTACAACGAATGGGTTGTGCAGTTCCATTGCTGATACTGCCACAGTCTACATCCGGGCCGTACAAAGCAAAATCCCATTCGGCGGTTATGGTACCACTTGTACCGGGTAAAGATTCAATATCGAACCCAATTTGCCCACGGGTACCGGCTCTGAATACATACCACGAAGTATTATTTTCTATATTGGCTGAACTTACACTGCCTTTTTCAAGGCATCCTGATTGCGTGATAACGTCTGGATCAAAATCATCGATATCCCCACTACCATCGGCAAAAGACAAAATAGGGGCATCGGCACATACAGGGATGGCGCTTCTACAATCCGGAGAGTTTTGAGCCTGCAGTCCTACCGTTAATAAGAACAAAGAACACAAATACCAAAACTGATTTCGCATAGAATATGGGGCTTTCAATAGAGTACTAAACAGTATGTATAACTAATCAAGCCTCGATTTAGTATATTTTTGGCCCTTTTTTTAAACCCTTAATCGATGAACGGAAATCAAAAAGCTGAAAATTTGTATTAACGCCGTAGCGAGAAGTGGTTATTGATGTATTTTGCAAGTATTCGCTGACCATTGTTATCGAGAAAGGTAAGTTTAAACCAATAGTCGCTTGACGGTAACGGAAGCCCATTATAGGTGCCGTCCCAGCCTAGGTTGTTATCGTCTAGTTCTGCCAGAAGTTTCCCATAACGGTCATATATTTGAACTATAGGATCTTCTAGGGTATCGATACCGTAAATTTGCCAATAATCATTGGAGCCATCGCCATTGGGTGTTAAAAAGGTAGGAAAACCAACCACTATTATGGTCTCCGTAACACTGCCACAACCCAATAAATCGGTAATAGTTACCGTATGCATTCCGGGGATAACATCATTAAAAATAGGTGATGACTGAAAAGGGCCTGTATCTAGTTGATATTCGAACGTCCCTTGCACATCGGTCACAATTTCAATGGTGTTAACGGGCTTAAGATCATCAATGATCACCTCGGTTATGGATGGCGTTTCAGAAACGATCACTGTTATGGTGCGGCTCGCAGCACAGTTTAAGCCAGCGGTATTGTTACTTACCGTTAGGGTATAGTCTCCTGGCAATGTTACCATAAGGCCAGGTGTGGTTTCCCCTGAATCCCAGGTATACGTATATTGGGAATTTGGAAATAGTTCCCCAATAGGTACACCCGAAGTATTTTCACAAATGAAGACCTCATCGTCAAAGGTCAATATGGGTGTTACCACACCCTGAAGTGTAAATTGTTGGGAAGCATCAAAACACCGGGGGTTTTCCACACTGGATATTCGGATATAGATCGTATCAGTTCCGGCATTTACCGAGTATTGTTTTGGCAAAGCGTTTAAACTATTGGTAGCATCCGCAAGACTGGAATGATAACTTACCAGGTGCGCTGCAGGATCCTGTGCACCCAAGGCCTCACCATCTTTTTGCGATAGGTCATAAATTCCGGTATCTACGCAAACCGCTTCATCCATAACCGGATTCGTAGTGGGTGCCACTGAAAAGGCCACCTGCACTTCACTAATGATATTGGGAGGAATGCTGGTGGTAACCTGTACCCGGTACATGGCCGAATTGGTAACCGTTAAGGTTGGGCCGGTTTCACCCGCTATCACATTGTATCCGGCACCCGTATCGCTATACCAGGTATATGCCACGGCATCGGTACTGGTAGCGTCTAAAATCACGTTCTCATTATCACAGGCCGCTATAGGCGCTCCCAGTAAATTGTTAATGATAGAACAGTCTAACGCGTCAAAAGGATTGGACACAAAAATTTGTCCGGAGAATTGGATGGAAAACCCTGAATTGCTGTTGCTAAAATTATTGATCAACAAATAATAATCTTCTCCCGGAGCTACCTGTATCCAATCTTCATATTGAACATTGCCCGTATTTCCGGATGGATCTTCTCCTACCCCGGCAAAGGCATCATTGTCACTATTATCGAAGAAATTACATCGAATGGGGTCGCCTAAACTACTGCAGTCCGCAGCCTTGTACAATGCAAAATCCCAGTCCTCTGAAGTGTCGAACCCAATATTGAATCCCAATTGTCCGGAGGCCCCGGTTCTAAACCGATACCAGGCCGAGTTAGATTCTATGAACCCGGTTACCGTAGGTTCCAGACACCCGCTACTGGGTGCATTATTGAAATCGTCTATCCCGTAGCCGGAAGTACCGCCATTTACAGGAGTATTGTTACAAATGGGAACTGCGTTCAGGCAATCGTCGGCCACCTGTGCCAATACCAATTGCAAGGCCATTATCATAAAAAAACACGAAAGACCGGTTTTTAACCTCATACACGCAACTGCGGTTGATAAAAACTAAAAATACGCGACCTCCTTCCTTAACACTAATTTATGTTGTGTACTGCCCAATACAGCGCATAAAGTGCCATATTATGTATATCTTTGCCTTTTGTTTAAGCCAGTGTTACATGAAATTAAATAGCAGCTTGGAAGATCATTTTGAAACTATAGGAGAAGATCACGTTTCTGACTCCGAAGACACGCCTATGAGAGCGGATGCTTTTGTATTGAGCGATGCCGAGAAAATAGAACGAATAGAAGACAATGTCCGTGAGATAATGCTCACCCTTGGACTCGACCTGGAAGATGACAGTTTGAACGGGACCCCTAATCGGGTTGCCAAAATGTATGTAGGCGAGATCTTTAGTGGCTTGCATCCGAAACGGAAACCAAAATCATCGACCTTTAAAAACAAATACAAATACGGGGAAATGCTGGTAGAGAAGAATATTACGGTCTATTCTACCTGTGAACATCATATGCTCCCTATAGTTGGAAAAGCACATATTGCGTATATCTCGAATGGTACGGTGGTTGGCTTGTCCAAAATGAACCGTATTGTAGATTATTTCGCAAAAAGACCCCAGGTTCAGGAACGTCTGAATATTCAGATCGTACGGGAATTACAAAAAGTATTGAATACAGAGGATGTTGCCTGTGTGATCGATGCCAAACATCTTTGTGTTAATTCCAGGGGGATCCGCGATGTGGATAGTAGCACGGTGACCTCAGAATACGGAGGCAAGTTCAAGCAAGAAGGCGTTCGCAAAGAATTCCTGGAATATATCAATATGGAAACCAATTTTTAACAGGGATCTTCCACCATGCATTTGTACAAAAATCAGCATCTAAAAGTTTACAATTCCCTTACCGGCACTAAAGAAGTTTTCACTCCTATCAATGAAGGACATATAGGCATGTATGTTTGTGGCCCTACGGTATACAGCAATGTGCATCTGGGGAATTGCCGTACGTTCATGTCGTTCGATATGATCTTCAGGTATTTAAAGCATCTCGACTATAAGGTTCGGTACGTACGAAATATTACAGACGCCGGACATTTAGTAGACGACGCAGATGATGGGGAAGATAAGATCGCGAAGAAAGCTCGACTGGAGAAGATAGAACCTATGGAAGTGGTTCAAAGGTATACAGTGGACTTTCATAACATACTTCAAAAATTCAATTTTTTATCCCCAAGTATAGAACCCACAGCCACAGGTCATATCATAGAACAGATCGAGATTATTAAGGACATTCTTGACAAAGGATTCGCCTATGAAATTAATGGTTCGGTGTATTTTGATGTAAAGAAATTCAATGAGCAATACGAATACGGAAAACTGAGTGGCCGCAAGCTCGAGGACATGATCAGCAACACCCGTGAGCTTACCGCCCAGGACGAAAAGAGAAATCCCCAGGATTTTGCGCTATGGAAAAAGGCAGAACCTCAGCATATTATGCGCTGGCCTTCACCCTGGGGCGATGGTTTTCCGGGATGGCACCTGGAATGTACCGCTATGAGTACCAAGTATTTGGGCGAAACTTTTGATATCCATGGAGGTGGAATGGATTTGAAATTTCCACACCACGAATGTGAGATTGCCCAGTCTGAGGCGTCCTATGGGCATTCCCCGGTCAACTATTGGTTGCATGCCAATATGCTTACCATGAATGGTAAAAAGATGGCGAAATCCACAGGAAATAATATTTTACCCAATGAAATATTTTCGGGAGAAAATTCCATCCTAAGCAAGCCATACGCCCCGTCGGTAGTTCGTTTCTTTATGATGCAAGCACATTATACAAGCATCCTCGATCTGAGTGATGACGCTTTACTTGCTTCAGAAAAAGGGTATCATAGATTGATGGATGTATTCGGATTATTAGATAGTTTGCAAACAAGCAAGGATTCAAGCATTGACATAACTAGCTGGAAACAGAAATGTTATGATGCAATGAACGATGATTTTAATACTCCTATTCTTATTGCAAACTTATTTGAAGCCGTTAAGAATATTAATCTGATTAAGGAAGGAAAAGCATCTATTTCTGCAAGGGATCTTACGGATCTAAAAGAAACCATGAACAGTTTTGTTTTTGATGTTTTAGGTTTAGAGCGTAAAAGTGATGGGAACATGGATTCGGATAAACTTTCAGGAGTTGTTTCGTTACTTATTCGTATGCGTGAAGAAGCAAGAGCCAACAAAGATTTTGCTACTTCCGATAACATTAGAGACCAACTGGCTGCTTTGGGGATTCAATTAAAAGACGGGAAAGAAGGAACTACATTTAGTGTTTCATGAAAAAAGTTTTGATAGCCCCTTTTGTTTTTCTTGTAAAAGCCTATCAACTGCTCATCTCACCCTATACGCCGTCTACCTGTAGATACTCCCCTACCTGTTCACAATACACCCTGGAAGCTTTAAAGAAACACGGCCTCTTCAAAGGTGGTTGGCTATCCCTGAAACGTATTTTTAGTTGTCATCCCTGGGGTGGCAGCGGATACGATCCCGTACCTTAAAAATTGCATTGAATATTACAGAATTTAGATTTTTCTAATGATCAACAGACTCTGAAAATCTTTAGGTCAATATATCTATTTATGTATCTTAGTCGCTCAAAATATAGTCTATGTATTTTTTAGGTTTAACCTGGAACCCCGCAGAAACCCTTTTTAAAATTGGGTTCTTACAGATCAAATATTACAACTTGTTGTGGATCATTGCCTTTGCACTGGGATGGTTTATCATGAAACGTATTTTCCTGAATGAAAAGAAAACTATTCAGGAGCTAGATTCGCTTTTTATCTACACGGTACTGGCTACCATGTTAGGGGCACGTTTAGGGCATGTATTCTTTTACGACTGGCCATACTACTCTAACCATCTATTGGAAATATTACTACCGATACGGGAACGTGCAGGAAGCGCTCTTTTTGGATTTATTAATGGGTATGAATTTACCGGTTTCACTGGTCTCGCAAGCCATGGTGCAGCTATCGGGATCATTATCGGGATGTATATGTATACCCGCAAGCATAAAGGGTTTAAAATGCTATGGATATTAGACCGTGTGGTCATTCCCGTGGCCATAGGCGCCTTTTGTGTGCGCCTGGGAAATTTCTTCAACTCGGAGATCAATGGAAAGATCGTAGATAAATCGTTTGCATTTGCCACTCGTTTTATCCGTGACTCGGACGATATGCCGGCCTCTGCTGCACTGCGGATCACGAAAGAAAATACTGTAAATGCGGCTTATGCTGCCATTGAAAACAATCCGAAATTCGCCCAATATTTAGAGGCTATCCCCTACCGGCATCCGGCACAATTGTATGAAGGGGTGTGCTATATTTTTGTCTTCCTGGCCTTGTACTTCCTATACTGGAAAACCGATAAAAAGAACCAACCTGGATTTTTGTTCGGGCTGTTTCTGGTCTTACTATGGACCGTTCGCTTTTTTGTTGAATTCGTAAAAAAGAGTCAAGGCGGGTTCGAAGAATCCCTGGGCTTGCTATCCACAGGTCAATGGCTCAGTATCCCCTTTATTCTAGTCGGTTTTTATTTTATGTTTAAGCCCAAGTTGGCCCGAAACCCATAACTAGAATCATCGCTTTATGAAAAAAACGATCCTGTATATTGGCCTTTTTTTAAGCATAGGCATGGCAGTTTATTCCTGTAAAGAAGATGCTAAAAAGTCGGTCGTTACTGAACCTGTTACATTTACCAAAGAGGGTACGTTACAGTTGTATAAGGCCGAGACAGATTCTGTTTTGGTCCGATTAGACATCGAGATTGCAGAAACCGATTATGAAACCCAAACGGGACTCATGTACCGGGATGCCATGGAAGATACCCAGGGGATGCTCTTTATTTTTCCGGATGTTGCCTATCACTCATTTTATATGAAGAATACAAAATTTCCGCTAGACATTATTTACATTGATGAAAATCTGAACGTCGCCAACATAGTCAAAAATGCCCAACCCATGGACGAATCCGGCCTGTCTTCTGAAGTGCCTGTAAAATATGTGCTGGAGGTTAATGGCCAATTGGCAGACCTATGGCAATTGGAAATCGGTGATAAAATTACCTTTAAACGGTAGGGTTCAAATTAACAAAAAAAGCCAGCGATTATGCCAAATTGGATTTTCGCTGGCTCTTTTATATTCCAAAATGTAAATTACTGATCAATTACATCTGCGGTGGTTTTAATATTTTCTTTTAATTGATCCGCAATATCCTGATTCCCATCTTCATCGTTCGGATAGATCTCAATGAGCCCATCCTGATTGTTGTCTGTCGCTGTACTTAAATCGATTTGGTTGAAAGAATTCAGAAATTGGGATATATCGAACGTTACCGTAAAATTTACGGTACCATTAGTTACCTGAACCCCGGTATCTCTTCCAACATCGAGATTTTCGCTGGTATCGTGCCAGAAAACAAAGGGCGTACCATCGATTGTTCCTTCCATATAAATCGACTTGTCAAAAAGGTCGTTCTCTGCAGGAAGGTCTTCATCCTTATGGAATTTAAATCGAAGTTCCTTGTAGATTCCGTCCGGAACAAATGCAGTTCCGATAGTTTGGGTTAGGGCATCAGAATCGTCTAAAAGGTCTACCTGGTAAGGCCCTCTGAATTGGATCTCATCGGTATCCAAATTACTGTTAGGATCATCATCGTTTTTGAATACAACATCCCTGATAGAAATTTTGAAGTCAGTGAAAATAACATTCTCATTCCCTTTTCCGATTAGTACGGCCGACTTTCCGGCGCTGCCGTTTACAGCGGTTAGCTTAAGTTGAATTTTTCCACCCTCATCCTCATTGGAGCAACTTGCCAACAGGACAACAAGGGTAAGCACAAACAATTTTTTTAATGATTTCATAATTATAATATATAGGTTAATAAATAAGATTTTAAGCAATCAGTAATCGTCTATCCGTTTTTGAATCGACTATGTAATTAAAACAACCGAATCTGCATTATTCCTGAAAAAAAGATTCTTTATAGATGAAAATAAACCCGGTACATATCTAACGTTTTTGGTTTACAAAAAGTATAACTTTTGCTTACAACAGTTATCCTCTATCGGGGTTCTTCATATGACGCATTTAATGAGTTAATTAAAACTGCCCCAATTATGGGGCAGTTTGCATTCAAACACTTTCATTTTCATAGAGGGGACAACTAATTTCCAGTGCCTGAATAATTTGCAAAGCAAAGTAGCTCTAATTCATTTCAAAAGTCAGCGTATCGGTACCTCCGTTACCACCACTAATATGGATCAGCTCAATACGGGTAGCCGAACGGGTGACGATATCCCAGTCTTCTGTCAGTTCCTCAAAATCAGGAGGGGCAGAAAAGAATATATTAAAATCAATATCATCACTGCTGTTGTAATCGTCGCTATCATCGTTGCTGTCATCACTGGTAACAGACCATGTTCCAGTTATGCTGGTGGTTCCGTTATCGGCAACCAAACTTCCATCCGAATTGAAGGTAAAACCGTATCCATTAAAATTTGAGGTCTCGTCAGTACCTGAGTCCACAAAGCTTGTAATGACCCATGTCCCTGACGCTACCAAATTGGTTACTGCCTGCACAGATTCTGCGGTATTCTGACTGTTGTCATCGCTACTATCCGATGAGCAGGAAGCTATAAGTAGCGTGAATACGATTAAGGCTGAATTTAATAGTGACTTTTTCATTGTTGTATATTTATTAATTGTTTTATTTTTTAATTAGGAGGCAACGATCCCAATACGATTAATATCTGCATCAGGATCATCTAAGTTGTATTGCCTTACGGGTTACACGAACTTCTAAATTTTAACCTGTCATCATTTGCCATACGCAAGTCTACTTCCAACTCGTTTCCTTCCTGATCGAGCTCATGCAACATCCAATCATCGTTAAAATCAGGTAAGTCGGGAATATTTAAAGTCACGATTATAGAATTTCCCGTACCACTGCTTTCCCAGCTACCTGAAAAACTTTCGGTACTTGTGCTCACAGTTATCGTACCATCGGCTAAAAAGGCAAAGGTGTACCCAGTGTATTGTTGGTCAAGATCCACATCATTGCGCTCCAATTCCTTTACATACCAACCATCACAACCCGTTAGAAAATCGGCAAGTTGGTCGGTACTGCAATTATCGCAATCGTCATCATTGTAGTCATAATCATCATCCTCATCGCAGTCATCTTTGACATCATCAATTATTTCTTCCAAAGCATCCAAATTGGGGATAGAAACCTCCGTGCCATCTGAAAGAATTACCGTAATAGGAAAATTGATGTTAACAATATCTGCCTCATCCAGGTCGTCTAGGAAGTAGAATAATTCCTCATCAGTAGTGAAGGTAATCGTATCGATCAATTCATTGTTTGAGTTGAATACCGAAGCTGTTATAGGGTATTCAAGGTCCAGACATTCAATATCATCGTCGTATTCGTTTTCCCCTCCACAATCCTCTACAAAATTTTCAAATTCATCTATAGAATCGATCTCAACTTCGCTAAAATCACTCAATACAATGGTAATAGGAAATGTGATCTCAAGGGTGTCATCATCATCATCAAATTCATCGAAAATGTCCTCAACAGTGTCCAGATCTTCTTCTGAAGTAACTGTAATTGGCATACCGTTGACAATAACAGTAAATGGAAAATCAATAGAAAAGCAACTGGCGTTATCCACAATATTGTCGTCAGAACCATCGCGCATGGCGGTTCGTTGTAATAAATTGGCTACGGCAGAATTTGCCTTAAGGACTTCATCCTGAGGTCCTTCAATTAATACAGATTCTTCCTGTCTACAAGAAATAGTAAGTAAGGAAGCAACCATAAGAAGTGTAAAAAATTTTAATACGTTTCGCATAGCATACTAATTTTTAAATTAAACTGTTTATCAATAAAACAACTAAGTGTTCATTTCTCCTGAAAAAATTAACAGAAATTTATTTTTTACATTTAACGGACCCATAATTAAAATATTTTGACAAAGGAGTTACATGAGAATGTTTGCGACGAGCTTATTTTTAAAGGCTTGTACAACAAGTATGCTGCGGAATTACATGACTATCTATATTACAAATATGGAGAACAATGCAATCCCAAAGACAAGGCACAGGATGCTTTTATAAAACTATGGGAGAATTGTAAGAAGGTACTCTTAACTACTACCAGGGGGTTTCTCTATAAAGTCGCAAATAACATGGTTCTTAATGACATTAAACACCAAAAAGTAGTCCTTCGCTACCAGCAGGAAAAACCACAGGCGCATACGATTGAAAATCCTGAATTCCTCATGGAAAAGGAACAGTACTTTAAAAAGTACCAACAGGCACTAGCCAAACTATCTGAAGACCAGCGTGTGGCCTTTATGTTGAATAAAGTGGAAGGGAAAAAGCATGAAGAAATTGCCCAATTATTAGGGGTTACCCGCAAAGTAGTTGAATATCGCATCTATTCTGCCTTTTCCATTCTAAAAACAGAACTGGAAAATTTTAGAATAAAATAATCAGGAAAAAGTCAAAGTTGGTTGTTATATAGGTAAGGATAAGAATAATGGATCAGAATTCCCTTTTAGAAAAATGGTTAAACGATACGTTATCTGATACTGAAATGGAGGCATTTCAAGAATTGGATGATTACCCCTTTTATAAGGATATCGTAGAAGATGCTTCCCGTTTTAAGGCATCTTCTTTTTCCGCTGTGGCCGATTTCGATGCTTTAAGGAAACGACTTCCCAAGAAGAGTCCACCCGTTCGTAAATTATCAAGTAGACCTTGGCTTTTAAGGATAGCGAGTGTATTTGTCATAGGCTTTGCCTTGTACTACTTTTTCCTTTTCAGGACGGATGTACGTGTAGAAACCCTCGTTGGCCAGAAAACCACTATTGAATTACCGGATGCTTCTGTAGTAGTCCTTAATGCATTATCAGAAATAGAATATTCCAAAAAGGGATGGGTCAACAATAGATCCTTAAACCTCATTGGGGAGGCTTTTTTCGATGTTACCAAAGGAGCCACATTTGATGTCATTACACCCTCAGGTACGGTAACAGTTATAGGCACGGAATTTAATGTAAAACAACGAGGCACCGGCTTTGAAGTGGCTTGTTACGAAGGCATCGTACGGGTTACTTCCGGACAATATTCGAAAGAACTTAGGGCGGGTGACAGATTACGCTTATCCGATGGAAAGCTTTATGTGGGTAAAACCACCTACCATGGCCCACAATGGACCAGTAACATAAGTGATTTTCAGCAAATCCCTTTCCTTGAGGTCATAGAAGAACTTGAACGACAATATCATATAAAGGTGATACTAAAGGAAGTTCCCAAAGAAACACTTTTTACAGGCGGTTTTGTCCATGACCACTTGGAAAATGCCATGCAATCCATTGCTGAGCCTATGGACCTGGATTTTGAAATCACTGACAATAATGAAGTCACACTAATTAAGCGTGAAAATTAAGCGAACCCTTTTTGTTGTTTTCCTTGTATTATGGTCTGGCCTTAGCACGTATTCTCAGAAAACAAATGATTCTGTACCACTGCTCGACATTCTGGAAAATGTGACGGATACGTATGACTACCGCTTTAATTATGCCTCAGCCACCATTGCAGATATTAGACTGCCCCCCCCGGATTCCAAATGGGATATTGAAGAAGTGCTTGCATACCTGATCGAAAAAACAGGGCTGGAATTCTCAGTGTTACCCAATAAGTTCATAAGTATAAAACAGCCTGCTATCACACTTTGTGGATACCTAAAGGATAAGGATACCCAAAACTCCTTGTCTTTTGCTACCATCCAAAGCAGCCTAGAATCGACCATATCCGATGAAAATGGGTATTTTGAAATTACAGCAGCCGGGAAAGCGGACCTCATCTCCATACGATTTGTGGGTTTTAAAAGCCTCCAAAGTGAAGCAGGCTTGCTCAAATTAGGTGCCTGTGGGGATGTTTTCATGATATCACAACAACTTCAACTAAAAGAAATTGTTTTGTATGACTATCTCATCAGGGGCATTGACCAGCTTGGTGACGGTTCCTTCCAAATCGATTTTAATCGCTTCAGTATTTTACCAGGACTTACAGAAACAGATGTATTACAATCTATTCAGGCATTTCCAGGAATACATAGTGTTAATGAAACGGTTTCCGATATTAATATACGAGGAGGCACTAATGACCAAAATCTATTATTATGGGATGGAATTAAAATGTATCAGTCCGGGCATTTTTTTGGATTAATTTCTATGTTCAACCCAATGATTACTCAAAATGTATCGCTCCGGAAGAACGGCACTCCCGCCCCTTATACCGATGGTGTCTCTGGCACTATATCCATGGAAACCGATGACAAACTCAACAAGCAATTTACCGGTTCTTTGGGGTTGAATTTTATAGATATAAGTGGTTTTATAGATACACCTTTAGGGACACGATCATCCTTACAGGTAGCGGCAAGAAAAGCCATTAGTGATTTTTTAGAAAGCCCCACGTATACAGAGTATTTCTCCAGGATTTCACAGGATACAGAATTGGAGAACAACGCCATAAATGTTGTCAATTCTGATAAAACCTTTGATTTTTACGATACTTCAATGAGATGGTTATGGCAACCAACAGAGAAGGATCAGTTGCAGTTAAATTTTATCCATGCCAGCAATGAACTTGTCTTCAATGAAAATGCCGATTTTAGTGGCAGTTCCTTAACGCGTGAAAGTAGTCTGAACCAAAGCACCATTGCAGGCGGACTTCAATACAAGAGGCAATGGAATGACTTTTTGGGGACGGATATACAAGTATATAATACGGATTATGAATTACGGGCCATTAATGCGAATATTCAAAATGACCAGCGTTTTCTCCAGGAAAATAAGGTGTCTGAAACAGGGGTCCGGGTAAGCACACAATACTTACTGAAAGAGCAGCTTCAGTGGACCAATGGATACCAATTTACTGAAACCAAGGTAACTAACCTGGATGATGTGGACAACCCAATTTTCAAAAGACTGGATGGCAATGTGCTTCGTGTTCACAGCGGATATACAATGCTCGGCTATACTTCCAAGAATCGAAATACAAATGGAAATATAGGGATTCGGTTTAATTATCTGGACAAATTCAGGAAACAACTTTGGGAGCCTCGGTTGAGCTTTAATCAACGATTATTTAAATGGTTTAATATAGAAGTTTTAGGCGAATTAAAACATCAGTACACTTCACAAGTGATCAATTTCCAAAATGACTTTTTAGGGATAGAGAAGCGCCGTTGGCAATTGTCAAATGAAGCTGACATACCGGTAATTATAAGCAAACAAGCTTCTGTTGGTTTAAGCTTTAGCAATGGCGGCTGGCTTTTGAATGCTGTGGGATTCTATAAAGAAATAGATGGGATTACCGCTCAAAGCCAGGGATTTCAGAACCAATATGAATTTGTCAAAGCCATAGGCGGTTATAAAGCCAATGGTATTGATCTTTTAATACGCAAGCAATTTATTGGCACAAGTGCCTGGCTTAGTTATTCATATCTGAATGCCGATTATCATTTTGAAACACTTCCCGAAAATAACTTTCCAAGTAATTATGATATTACCCATGCAGTTACTTTTGGGGTTAGTTACGAATTAAAACAATTACGGCTGGCAGCCGGTTGGAACTGGCGTACAGGGAAACCAACCACAAGGCCAGATGCTATTACCCCAATCGTAAACGATGCAGTCAATTTTAGGCTCAGCAATACTGACCGTTTCCAAGATTATATGCGTATCGATATCTCAGCGCTCTACCAGTTTACTACAAGCCCAGGATCTAAAGCCCTAATAGGATTTTCCATATGGAATGTACTGGATCGGGAAAATACCATCAGCAATTATTATCGTACCAATGGGCTGGGAGGCACCAATGAGTTCTTACAGAATTCACTAGGCATTACTCCCAATGCGGTTTTTAAGCTCAGTTTTTAAGGTTAACATTAATTAAGTTTAGACTTTTGAGTTATCGGACCCACTGGTCATACAAGTAACTGAAGGCCTATATTTGTAATTCGTGTAAGATGAGCAAACTTTAAAATTAAATTAATTTATTGAAATGCAGCATTGGGCCATTTATACAGAGACTCATTCCCCTGCCCGTGATTTAATTAGCCGATTGATGGGTGGGCCTCATCCAGCGGGATTTGAAGCTTTGGAAGGAAAAACAGCTGCCCTGTTCTCCACCCTCGAAATTGCCCGGTTTATTGAGGAAGAAGTTCGGCACGATCACAAAATTCTCACACAAAACACCACACAAAGCTTACAGTCCATGTCCAGCGGTGAGCGTAAAAAGGTCCTTTTAAATTATTTATTGGGTTTAAATCCAGATTACCTTGTCCTGGATAATCCGTTTGACAATCTGGATGCCATCTCCAAATCTGAAATTGTTGCCAAGATATCGGCTTTAAAATCGTCCGTCCATATCATTCAACTCCTGAACAGAAAGGCAGACCTGTTGCCCTTTATAGACCAAATAGCCTCCTGGCAAAACGGAAAGCTCAACTGGCAGGAAAGAACATCAGAAAAAGCACGCGATACTAAGCAATTATTAAAAGGTTTCGAAGGATCACTGCCTCCGCCATTAAAAGCAGTATCGTACCCTCACAAGGAACTTATTAAGCTTCAAAACGTTTCTGTCGCCTTTGGAAATAAACTAGTACTGCACCAAATTAATTGGAGCATACGACCCGGAGATTTCTGGGAATTAAAAGGAAAGAATGGCAGTGGTAAAACTACCTTGCTATCTATGGTCACAGGGGATAATCCAAAAGGATATGGACAAGATCTTTACCTATTCGGACACAAAAAAGGCAGTGGTGAAAGCGTTTGGGATATCAAAAAACACATCGGGTATGTAACACCGGCCCTGACCGATCGGTTCAGAGGTTACCACACCCTCCAAAATATGCTTATTTCGGGTCTGGTAGACTCTATTGGACTCTATATCACTCCCACAGAAACTCAAATAAGACTTGCAGATTCCTGGTTAGCCCTGCTGGGAATGGGCGATCTAAAGGATACCTATTTCCATGATCTAAGCAAGGGAGAACAACGGCTAATTATGTGCGCCCGTGCTATGATAAAGCATCCATTGTTGTTGATCCTGGATGAGCCCACCTCGGATTTGGATGATGAAGCTGCTGCACTTGTAGTGGCGTTGGTAAATAAGATGGGGAAAGAAAGCCAAACAGCTATTGTATTTGTTTCCCACCGGAATGAAACAGGTCTGCAACCCAGCAATATCTATACGCTGGAATCTAGTATTAATGGATCCGTTGTAAAAAATTTTAATTTATAGGTTATCCCGTTTTAAAAGCGAGAGACAAACAACAAACTATATTATTCAATCCCAGGTTTATCGACAATAAAAGCCAGCTTAACTATACTTTAAAGTCGTTCAGCGAACAACCCAATTTTTAATTTCCTTTATTTTCAATATTTGGGCAAGGATAAAAAAAATGCCCTACACCCTTAAATACAAAGTTTTAAATACCCACCTGGCAGTTAAGATCAATGGTTCTCGTGTCCCCGGTAAGGAAGTTGAAGAAG
Organism: uncultured Muriicola sp.; assembly: GCA_945786965.1. GTDB lineage: Bacteria > Bacteroidota > Bacteroidia > Flavobacteriales > Flavobacteriaceae > Muriicola. The sequence goes on from CALZFZ010000108.1 coordinate 27,168, forward strand.
GAGTCTCACGATGGTCAAAAGTGGCTCAAATATGTGAAAAAGAAGGTCATGACCATATATTGGTCATTATGGATTTAAACGGAAAATTCAGTCTGGATTCTGCATTTAAATTAGTTGAATCAGCTGATGCCATTGGGTGGCACAAGCAATATAAATTAGCCATTGTAGCTGCTACAGAAGAATTATTTTTGAGCCTTTCTTTCACAGAGACAGCTATGGTTAACCAGGGTTATGAAATGAAATTATTTAGAAAAAAGCGTGAAGCAAAAAGATGGCTGCTTCCTGGATACCCCTTTTTCATCAAACCTTTTATTTCTCAAATAAAGAAACGCATTATACTATTTTAAAGAAACACATTTTGTAAATACTTATTTAATTTTCTTTTCACCTTTCAATTTATCTTCTTCATTTTGTATCTCATAGGTTTTGGTATAATTAATGTTAATACTCAATTATGCACTAATTCAGTTGACCTTGGATTTCAATAGTCATAGTAATATTTTGCCCTCATCATTTTTTTTGTTAATTTTTAAAAAATTGTGGTGACAAATGCCCTATTCCTTAAAATATAATATAAACAAGGATTTCCTGGAGGTCTACATAAAAGGTCAGCGAGTTCCGGGGAAAGTTGTTGAAGAAGGTGTTTCCCGATGGTCTGAGATCGCAAAATTATGCGAAAAAGAAAGGCTGAACCGGATTTTGGCCATTATGAACATATCGGGGAAATTTAGGGTCGATGATGCTTTTAGATTAGTCGAATCTGCCGATATTGTGGGTTGGAGAAAAGATTTTAAATTAGGCGTTGTGGCTGTAACCCATGAATTATATATGGAGCTTATGTTTTCCGAAACAACAATGGTAAACCTGGGCTATGAAATGAAACTTTTTGACAACAAACGAACTGCCAAAAAATGGTTGCTTTCTTAAGTTCAAGGAAGATTAGGGTATCTCATAAAAAAACCGCCCCTTACTGGGAGCGGTTTTAATTTATAGCTTGTTTAATATTTATTTTTTCCCTTCTGATACCTTTTCCCTGAGCGTATCGAACATCACAGGAGTTGCAATAAACAATGATGAATAGGTACCTACAACCACACCTACGATCATCGCGAACATAAAGCCACGCAAGGTTTCCCCACCGAAAATAAAGATGGACAATAGTACCACCAAGGTTGTTAAGGATGTATTTAAAGTTCTGCTCAAGGTGCTGTTCAGTGCTAAATTGGTATTTATTCCCTGGTTCCATCCTTTTTCATTGATGATCTCCCGTATCCGGTCGAACACTACTACGGTATCATTCAATGAATATCCAATAACCGTAAGGATGGCCGCAATAAACGCCTGGTCTATTTCCATACTAAAAGGCATATAAGGACTGGCAACGGAGAATATCCCCAGCACAATTAAAATATCGTGGAATACCGCAACCACGGCTCCCAATGAGAACTGCCATTTGCGGAATCTCAATAAGATATACAGGAAGACCACAGCCAAAGAGCCAACAATTGCCCATACAGCATTTTTCTTAATATCATCAGCGATGGTAGGCCCTACCTTGCGGTATTTCATGACTCCAATATTGCCATTTGAGCCACCGGGAATAAAATCCTCGTAAGAAGTACCATCCGGCAGGTATTTTTGCAAGGATGTATATAAAATTCCCAATATCTCATCATCAACTTCCGTACCCTGAACATCTACCTTGTACTTGGTTGTAACCATGATCTGGTTGGCATCACCAAATGTTTTAGCGCTGGCACTACCAAGGACATCGGTTAATTCGCTGGTGATCTCCGTTGGGCTCACCGGGTTCACAAATCGAATCTGGTAATTCCTTCCTCCCACAAAGTCGACACCCTGGTCTAAACCCTGGGTAAATAGGGAAACCAGTCCCCCAATCACAATGATTGACGAAATGACGTAGGATATCTTACGTTTACCTAGGAAATTAATGTTTAAGCTGGTAAACAAATTTTTAGTGATGAACGTAGAAAAGGTAAGTGATCTCCCCTTTCCGGAAATGTACCAGTCTACAAGTAATCTGGTAATAAAAATTGCGGTAAATAACGAAGTAAGGATACCGATGATAAGCGTCGTGGCAAATCCTTTAATTGGGCCCGAACCAAAAACCAACAGAATAAGGGCCGTTAGTCCGGTAGTTATGTTAGCATCTAAAATTGAAGACAAGGCATTATTAAAACCATCGTTGATGGCCTGGCCTTTTCCTTTTCCTTTTTGTACTTCTTCTTTAATACGCTCAAAGATCAGTACGTTAGCATCTACAGACATACCTATCGTTAACACGATCCCTGCAATTCCGGGTAATGTAAGAACCGCACCCAGGCTGGCCAACACTCCAAAGATCAATACAATGTTAAATGTAAGTGCAATGTCAGCGAAAATACCGGCTTTTCCATAATAGAAGATCATCCAGCAAAGCACGAAGACCATTGCAATTAAAAAGGACGTAAAACCACTGTCTATAGCCTCCTGGCCAAGCGATGGCCCTACTACGAAAGAATCGATAATTTCGGCTGAAGCAGGAAGCTTTCCTGCCCGAAGCACATTCGCAATATCCTTGGTTTCATTTACGGTAAAAGTACCTGTGATCTCGGAGCTACCTCCGGAGATACCCCCCACCTGCGAAACTCCGGGGGCTGTATATACTTTGTTATCAAGGACAATGGCAATTCCTGTATTATTCAGGTTGGCCTCACTGGTTAATTTTTCCCATTCCTTGGCGCCCCTGACGTTCATGTCCATTCCCACGGCAGGCCTGTTGAACTGGTCGAACTGATCCCTGGCGTCGCTTACTACATCGCCACTGATTCGCGGAAGCCCATCCCGGTTCGATTTTAAGGCATATAGTCCGGCTACTTCCGAATCCTGCGAAGGACGTTCCCAAAGGAACTTGGTGAACTGCACATCGGCTGGTAACAAGCGTCGAATTTCTGGCATTCTTAGCCATGCCCCTACCTCAGCAGTATCTTTAACGGCCGCAATACCAAAAGCAAATCCGGGTCCGTTTAGTTGTAATTTTTCAAATAATGGGTTTCTTTCTGCACCGAGATCCAATGAATCCTGTTCCACATCGGAAAGCAACGAATCGATTTCCGAAGCTTCCTTTACTTCTTCTTCCGCAGTAACTTCTATCAGGGTCTTTAGTTTGTCATTCGCCTGTATAAAGAAGTTGATGAGGCTCTGGTTCCCGGGCTCATAGGTCTCCCAAAATTCTAGCTGGGCTGTACTGGAAAGCAGATCCTGTGCCCTGGCAATATCCCGTGCACCGGGTAATTCCACTAGAATACGCCCTGATGTTCCTTCCCGCTGAATATTAGGTTGAGTAACCCCAAAACCATCGATACGTTCTCGTAAGACCTCAAAAGCAGATACTACAGATTCATCTATTTTCCTTCGAATGATAGGCTTCACCTGGTCATCCGTCATTTGAAAATTGATCTCATCACTTAGCCCTTTGTTGGCAAAAATATCCGGGGATGCCAATTTTGAATCGCCCTTAATATTTTCAAAGGCATCAAAAAATAGGTCCAAATAGGTATCGTCACTACTTTTGGAAGCAAGATCTGCATCGGCCAATGCTTTATTAAATATTGGGTTTTTCGTATTATCGGCCAATCCCTTTAAAATGTCCTTTACAGAGATCTGCAAGGTTACATTAATACCCCCTTTAAGGTCTAAACCCTTGTTGAGTTCTTTTTTCTTGGCTTCATCATAGGTGGTAAAACCTAAAACAGTATTATCGCCTATTGAATCTAAATACTTTGCTTCCAAAGCTTCGCGCTCCGCAACATAATTGTCTGTGGTTTCGGGAATGTTTGCGATCGCATACGCCTCGGCTTCATCTTCTACCTTACTGGTTATGAATGTATAGGAAAGTTGATAAATACTAACGATCCCGAACAAAAAAGCAAAAAGCTTAATCAGTCCTTTGTTCTGCATGGGTTTTTTTGAATTAATTGATGGTATCCGTAATTAGCGTGCAAATATATCATTTCCAACAGGAACTGACAATTTATTTGTTGGATTTAAAGGCGAGAATACACTCAGGAGAAGCGTATTCCAAATACTAAAATTATAAACAAAAAAAAGGCATCCCGAATGGGATACCCTTTGTTTTGTGAAATATCTATTGTTTACACTTGCAGCAAACCATTTACTTTCCTAACCCCATCCGCACTTTCCTGCATTTTTTCCTTTTCGGCCTTGTCCAAATCGATCTTTACGATCTCTTCAATTCCGTTCTTTCCTAAAATAACAGGAACCCCGATACAAATATCCTTTAGGTTATACTCTCCTTCCAACATGATTGAACAAGGAAATAATTTTTTCTGATCGCAGGCGATGGCCTGCACCAAACTTGAAACGGCAGCTCCGGGTGCATACCAGGCGCTTGTTCCCAAAAGCTTGGTAAGTGTGGCACCCCCAACCTTAGTATCTTCGGTAACCTGAGCCAGGCGTTTGGGCGATAAAAATTCGGAGACTTTTATGCTATTTCTGGTGGCGTGCCTTGCCAAAGGAACCATCCCCGTATCTGAATGGCCACCTATAACCATACCATCTACATCGGAAATTGGAGCTCCAAGAGCTTCGGCCAAACGATATTTGAAGCGCGCGCTATCCAAAGCCCCGCCCATACCAATAATTCTGTGTTTTGGAAGGTTAGTAATTTTATGAACCAAATAAGTCATGGTATCCATAGGATTGCTCACGACGATTAAAATTACGTTTGGAGAATGCTTTATCAAACTTGTGGCGACCGTTTTAACGATCCCTGCATTGATCCCGATAAGCTCTTCCCGGGTCATACCCGGTTTTCTAGGGATACCCGATGTAATTACCGCGATATGGCTATTGGCCGTTTTGCCATAATCGCCTGTAGTACCCGTGATCTTAGTGTCAAAACCATTGAGGGAAGCTGTCTGCATAAGGTCCATAGCCTTGCCTTCTGCGTATCCTTCTTTAATATCCAATAATACCACTTCCGAGGCAAAATTCTTGATGGCAATGTATTCGGCACAACTTGCACCTACCGCTCCGGCTCCCACTATTGTAATTTTCATATTATTATTTTTTTAAATTTTTAGCAATATTTACGATCTTTTTCCAGGTGTTTTTTAGGTTCTGTCGACCCCCGTAAAAGAGAGCCAAAAATAGGAAATTTTAACATAATTAAGGGCCATCAGAAAGCGAAACTTTTTAAAATTTCCATTTTATTACTTCATAAAATTCAGAGTCTTTTTTTACCAAAGAATAACGGTTTATCGAATAAATCACTATTTAGGATGCCGTTCGTCGATAATTGGCAATAGATAGAGAGAAAGATTCGTTAGAAAATCCTATAGATCCCCAAATCTAAAAAAACCTACATTTTGAAAAAGCTATTCTCCCTATTGGCTATCGTATCGATTATTTCGGCAAGTAATTGTTCCAGAGTTCCTGAAAATAATGACCCTATTATTGGGATCTGGGCCAAAGTAGAAGTATCGAACACTTCAGAAACAGAGAGGCGAACAAACCGCCAGGAATGGATTTTCAATGATGCCTACCTGGGCAGGTTTCATAGTTATAATGGAAATTCCCTGGAATTAAAAACCGATTTTGGCTGGCAGGAGGAAAATGGTATTTATACCATATCCTATCCCGGAACTGATATGCCTGTTGATCAGGTTAGTATGAAGAAATCTGAGACTGGAACTATTCTTGAAGATTCTCAAGGTAATATTCTAGCTCATCGCAAGTAGTTTTCCCCTGACTTTTTCTATATAAATGCAAAACAGCCTTCCGTTCGGAAGGCTGTTTTTATTATGGTTGGTTTGTTAGTCAGTATTCTATCGGAAACCAAAACTTAGTCCCACGGACAGATTATTAAACGCCGCAAGGGTATAATCTGCATGGAGGCGGAAAAATCCTAACTTAAATTTTGTGCCCACATTAGCTGTAACTCCGCTCGCATCTTTATTTAGTGTGAAGGGATCCGTATATGTTTGTTGAAATGGGCCCGACTGCACTGCATAGGTACCCAATACGGCAGTCTCAGATTTCCCTGTCATATACCCTAAACTTCCATAAAAGTTAATAATAGGCAGCTTAGTTGATACCACGGCCTGGAATACCCAGGTATTGATCTTGGCATCTACTCTTTGATCGGAACCTGCGATGATATTAGTATCTGTAAAATCATAGGTCCCATTGATATGTGTATATCCAATAACCCCTGAAATGGCAATGGGCAAGATCTTGTCGGCAGGCAAATGCTTAGTAAATTCGTGTTGGACGCCAATACCGTACAATCCGATCGAAACTTCGTCCGTATTGATTTTTGGCAAGAATCTGGCCTTTAGTTCGGTCCCTTTTATAAGGCCTACACTTCCCTGGATATATCCCGATGGGATAAAATTAATATTTTCTGCTGCCAGGCCGGTAGGCAGATCAAATTCTTCCCTGGAAGTTACTCCGGGGGCTATTTCGGCCTCTACATACACCCTTATACCTTCTATATCTCCAAGGGCCGTAGATACGGTTTTGGAAGTGCTACCATCAACAAACTGTAAGTTTTCATAGTCGGCCGTATTCAAAACAAAGGTCTTTTTGTCTTCTTTATTCTTAAAGCCGGTAATGTTCCCTATAATCGACACCTCAAAGCCTCCCAGGGGTTTAGCATCCCCAGTATTGAACCAAGAGCCCGAAATACTGTAAATGGCACCTTCAGATACCGGAGCGAGATAGTCGTTCATAAAGGTTTCTGCATCGTCCACACCTGCCGCAAAAAGTTCATTGGCATTGGATTGTGCCTGAGCGGTTAGGACACAAAATCCCATAATAGCATAAAATAGATTTTTCATATCGTTTAATTTTGCCTAAAACTAAAAAACTCGCACGGTTGGTGCGAGTTTTTGTTGTGTAAGTACTGTTTTCTATACATCAATATTCGCATAGACGGCATTTTTCTCGATAAACTCCCTTCTCGGTGGCACTTCATCCCCCATCAACATAGAAAAGATCCGATCCGTTTCTGTGGCATTATCTATAGTTATCTGCCTCAATGTTCGGAACTCAGGATTCATAGTAGTATCCCACAATTGTTCCGCGTTCATCTCTCCCAGACCCTTATATCGCTGAATGCTTACGCCTCCTTTATAGGTTTCGGCGATGGCATCGCGTTCCTTATCATTCCAGGCATAACTTTTCTTATTCCCCTTTTTGACCAAATACAGCGGTGGTGTAGCAATATACACATGTCCTCCTTCAATTAATTCCTTCATATAGCGGAAGAAAAAGGTCAGGATCAGGGTTTCTATATGGCTACCATCCACATCTGCATCACACATGATGATCACTTTATGATACCGTAACTTTTCGAGATTCAATGCTTTGCTATCTTCCTCTGTACCAATGGTTACCCCAAGTGCCGTATAAATATTCTTGATCTCTTCATTCTCAAAGACCTTGTGTTGCATGGCCTTCTCAACATTCAGGATCTTACCTCTCAGCGGTAAAATGGCCTGAAAATTCCGGTCACGACCTTGTTTGGCCGTACCCCCTGCAGAATCTCCTTCTACCAGGAATACTTCGCATAAGGAAGGATCTTGCTCCGAACAATCGGATAGTTTCCCCGGAAGACCTCCACCCGACATCACATTTTTTCGTTGCACCATTTCCCGGGCCTTCGTGGCTGCATGCCGTGCCTGAGCTGCCAAAATCACTTTTTGGACAATAATCTTAGCATCGTCCGGATGCTCTTCCAGATAATTGGTCAGCATTTCTGATACGGCCTGACTTACAGCTGAAGAGACTTCCCTGTTGCCTAATTTCGTTTTGGTCTGCCCTTCGAATTGCGGCTCGGCTACTTTTACGGAAACAATAGCAGTAAGGCCTTCTCTAAAATCATCGCCCTGTATCTCGAATTTCAATTTATCGAGCATTCCGGAGGCATCCGCATATTTTTTTAAGGTCGTGGTTAGCCCCCTTCTGAATCCTGAAAGATGGGTACCACCCTCATGGGTATTGATATTATTTACGTAGGAATGGAGGTTCTCGGTATAGCCAGTATTATAGACCATGGCTACCTCAACAGGAATGTCGTTCTTTTCCCCATCCATGGCAATAATATTATTGATAAGCGAATCCCTGTTTCCATCGAGGAATTTTATGAACTCCTTTAAGCCTTCGTCTGAATGAAAGACATCAGAGACAAATTCGCCTTCTTTATCCTTTTCGCGCCTGTCCGTTATGGTTATGGTGACCCCCTTGTTTAAATAGGAAAGCTCGCGCATCCTGTATGAAAGGGTTTCATAGCTAAATTCAATGGTCTGTGTAAAGATGTCTTCATCCGGGTGAAAGGTTACTTCCGTTCCCCGTTCTGTGGTAGTACCGACACTTTTAACGGGATACATGGATTTCCCACGCTCGTATTCCTGCTCCCAAATTTTACCATCCCGGTAAACAGTGGCCTTTAAGGTATTGGAAAGAGCGTTTACTACCGAAACACCAACCCCGTGGAGTCCGCCCGATACTTTATAGGAGTCTTTATCAAATTTACCTCCGGCACCTATTTTGGTCATAACAACTTGCAGGGCCGAGACACCTTCCTTCTTATGAATATCTACCGGTATACCCCGCCCGTTATCCTTAACGGTAACAGAATTGTCCTCATTGATGATCACGGATATGGTATCGCAGTACCCGCCCATGGCCTCATCAATTGAGTTGTCTACAACTTCATACACCAAATGGTGCAATCCTCGGGTTCCGATATCACCAATATACATGGAAGGACGCATCCTTACATGTTCAATTCCTTCAAGTGCCTGAATACTATCGGCAGAATAATTGCTTTTCTTTTTTTCTTCGCTCATAAAACAAATTAAGTTGTTCTCTTCTGTTATTAGTATTTTATGTGTTCCTTATGTCAAGTACAAAAAATATCCAGTTAGGTTATAAATCTGATGCGATTATCCTCATTAAAACCCTATGGATACCTTAAAATAAAATAATCTAACAAATATAACCAATAGCCTATAAAATATAGGGATTGGGCCAAATAGAAGCAGGTAAGTTATCAACAATTTAACAACAATTTTAATCCACATTTTCGGATTCATGAGTTTTCGGAATATACATGACTTTTATTAGCTTTTTTATAACATTTCAACCCTACTTTTACACAAATTTTTAAAACGAGTTCATTATGGGCGATTCCAGGGGTGTATCCTTAAAACTCATGTCGCATATCCAGAAAGTAGTCGATGTTCAAAGCAGAATAATCTACTTTCTACTGTGCGTTATTCTGTCTTTTGGACTAACTTATTTAATGAATGAACCTGAATTAGACAAGGCACAAA
>CALZFZ010000109.1 GCA_945786965.1 uncultured Muriicola sp.
AGGTTCAAAAAAATTATCAGCTATACAGGTTCCCTCATACAACAATTGTTGCGGTAAAAGCTCGTACTTAATCATAGGGAAACGATGCCCTAAAGGCAATGGGTGTTTGTAAATAGGATGGTAGGCTATTTGTAGCACTTCTTATAGTATGGTGCTTTTATCTAGAAGATTAAACTTCAAACACTGAATATCACATATGGTAATTTTGCACATAATATTTAATTGATGGTGGCACCATTCCCCACATCCTGATCGTCCGGGTTAACAAAAATCAATTTACCATCTGAGTTTTCGGCCAGGAGGATCATCCCCTGACTTTCTACTCCCCGTAAAGGCCTTGGCGCTAAATTTACCAAAACAGTTACTTTTTTACCCACGATCTCCTCAGGGGTAAAGCTTTCTGCAATACCGGAGACACTAGTCCTTGTATCAATTCCGGTATCTACTTTCAAGACCATCAGGTTTTTGGTCTTGGGCATTTTTTCTGCTTCCAGGATGGTACCTACACGCATGTACATTTTTGAGAAATCTTCAAAACTGATCGTATCTTTTTGTGGCATAAGGGATTTGTTTTCAGATTCATTAACTTTTTTAGTAGCCTGGAGTTTTTGGAGTTGTGCGTTAATCTCTTCATCTTCAATTTTTCGGAAAAGCAGCTCACTTTGGCCGATTTGATGACCTGGCCTCAGAAGCTTTTCCTGGGATGTAACATCGGTCCAGGATATTTTTTCCTGACCGCTATCCATCAGCAGCATTTTTTTCAATTTTGTGGACGTAAAGGGTAAAAAGGGTTCACTTAGTACTGCCAATCCTGCAGCAATTTGAAGCGCCGTGTATAAAATTGTATTTACCCGTTCTTTATCATTCTTGATCACCTTCCAGGGTTCTTCATCGGCCAGGTATTTATTACCAAGCCTGGCCAAATTCAATAGTTCCTGACTGGCCTCCCTGAAACGGTATCGCTCTATGGAATCTGTTAAAGACCCAGGAAATTTTCTAAGAGATGCCAGGGTCTGATTGTCTGCTTTTGAAAAGGCACCAGGAACTGGAACTACGCCATCATAATATTTTTGTGTCAACACTACTACCCGGTTGATAAAATTTCCGAAGATGGCAACCAGCTCATTATTATTGCGTGCCTGAAAGTCGTTCCAGGTAAAATCGTTGTCCTTGGTTTCCGGGGCATTGGCTGTGAGCGTGTAACGAAGTACATCCTGCATATTGGGAAATTCTTCCAGGTACTCATGAAGCCAAACAGCCCAGTTCTTCGAAGTAGAAAGTTTCTGTCCTTCCAGGTTAAGAAATTCATTGGCAGGTACATTATCTGGCAGAATATAATCACCTTCGGCTTTCAGCATACTGGGAAATATGATACAATGAAAAACAATATTGTCTTTCCCTATAAAATGAACCAGCTTGGTATCATCAGATTTCCAATAAGGTTCCCAATCCTTGCCGATCCTCTTGGCCCATTCTTTCGTAGACGAAATATAACCGATGGGCGCATCGAACCAGACATAAAGTACTTTTCCTTCCCCTCCTTTTACAGGCACAGGAATACCCCAGTCAAGATCACGGGTAACAGCACGGGGTTTTAGGCCATCGTCGATCCATGATTTGCATTGCCCATAAACATTGGGCTTCCAATCATTTTTATGTCCTTCGATAATCCAATCTTTTAGAAAATCTTCGTAACGATCCAGGGGTAAAAACCAGTGTTTTGTTTCCTTTAAAGCAGGAGTTGCCCCTGACAGGGTCGATCTTGGATTAATAAGGTCTGTTGCATTTAATGAAGAACCGCAATTCTCGCACTGGTCTCCATAGGCTTCTTCGTTGCCACATTTTGGACAGGTACCTACCACAAAGCGGTCTGCCAAAAACTGCTGTTCCTGTTTATCATATAATTGGGCTGTGGTCTCTTCTATAAAATCGCCCTGGTTGTATAATTTTAAGAAAAATTCACTGGCCGTTTTATGATGGATGGCCGCTGAGGTCCGTGAATAATTATCAAAGGTTATCCCAAAATCAACAAACGATTTTTTAATGATACCATGATATTTATCGATCAGGGCCTGGGGGGTTACCCCTTCTTTCTTTGCTTTTAAAGGAATGGCTGCACCGTGTTCATCACTTCCACATACGAAGGCCACATCATTATCTGTTAGCCTTAGATAACGGGCGTAAATATCGGCAGGGACGTATACCCCGGCCAAATGGCCAATATGAATAGGGCCATTTGTATAAGGAAGGGCCGCTGTTATGGTATATCGTGCATGTTTTTTTGACGAAACTGCCATCAATGGATAAGATTAGGCCACAAAAATAACCATTTTTTCAGGCCTATCGCCAGAGAAGTATTAAAAAAGAAAACCCTCGTAAAATCAGGACCAATGGAATAAACATTAGCCTGAATTACGAGGGTGTTTAGCTAAGTAGAGGCAGTTTATGCTACCATAACGGATTTAGACATTTTTCTATCCTGGACCTGGATCCGGTAGATATATTTTCCTGTAGACAAATAATTAGGCATTCGTTCCCGAATATTTATCTCGATGGAGCCTTCAAACATCATTTCATTGTAAATTGTACCTACATTTTGTCCCAGAATATTGTACAACTGTATATCTACATGGGCACTAAATGGCATTTCCAGGTAAATATGCGGTGTTTGCTGAGTGGGATAAAAAGGTTTATGTACAACGGCATTCAATAATTCGGGTGTAGGTTCCTCCCCATTAGGATCGCCGGGATTTGGTGGGGTATAGGGTTCATCGCTATACGCAATATCCGGAAATTCTACTCCACTACAGTTAAATCCTAGGTTAACCGGGGCATACGGATGATCTAACAAATGTTGTTCAACCAAGGGGATGGGTACACAAAGCCACTCAGCGAGCACCGTTGCATATAGATCCCGGAAGTCCATCGTATATTCCAAATTACCTCGTCCATTAGGATTTTCCAGGGAAGGATGATCCCCAACAAAGGCACTGCCGTTTAATCCTGATCCAAAGAAAAGGGTAGGGGCAGCTTTACCGTGATCGGTACCATTAGAACCATTTTCGAAAATTCTTCTTCCGAATTCAGAAAATGTCATGCTCAATACCTTATCATCTTGCTGGGTAAAGGCGATATCCTCATAAAAATTATTAATGGCAATAGATAAATTAGACATCAGGCGTTCGTGTGCCAATGGCTGATTTCCGTGGGTATCGAAACCTCCCATGGAGATCATATATACTTTGGTGCCTAAGTTTCCTTTTATTAGTCGCGCCAATAAAGCAAGTTGTCTTGCAAAACCATTGTCCTGATATTGGACCTGGTTTTGTCCACGTTCGTATGCCTCATGGATAAGGCCGGAGTATTCATAGGTGGTATTTGCAACCCCCCTGAGAAACTTTAATTGATCGCCGTACATACAATTATTGAACAAACTGTCTTCTAGGCTATATTGTACACCTGTTTCTGCGATCTCTTCCAGCTGATCGATGTTCGAAGTTACAAAGGCATAATTGGTTTCTTCTCCCTGAAATACAAGACTGCCAAAATTACCAATTTGGATGGCTGCAGGCGCTGCTGGCGGATTAACCAGGTAATCCGGATAAATATTCTCAAAATAACGACCCATCCAGCCGGTATTAAGTCCGCTAAATCCGGTAGTCGTGAGATCGGTATTGGCATAAATATCGGACCCAGTAAAATGAGACAGACTTTGATTCTCGTATCCAACACCGTGTACTGCTTTAACCTGGCCTTCTCCCCACATGGGTTCCAGGGCATTCATATAAGAAGGCACCCCAAACTCATCGGTAAGTTTTAAGATTTTACTTTCCGGGATATAAATATTGGGACGGGCATTGGCATACATATCGTATTGCTCAATAGGGATCACCGTACTTAACCCATCATTACCGCCCGAAAGCCGTATCAGGATTAAAATATTATCGGTATCCGCATTGGCAATGGCTGCCGTAAGCGGAGAAGGTGCCGAAGCAGTGATCATATTACTGCCCAGCATCATGGAGCCGGATCCGGCAATACCCAAGGCTTGTAAAAAGGACCTGCGACTCCAGAACTTATGCTCTTCGTCGTGTCCGTTCTGATTATTTATATTGATAGGGATATGATTGTTACACATAACTGTAGGTATTATTTTAGTTGAAACTCGGGTTGTCTGGATAAATGCATAAGCAATAAAAATACTTGCTGTGGAACTTCCGGACTCACGGATAACATCCAAAGGCCTAAACCTCCTGGAATATAATCGGACCCGTAATAGTTTTCAGGTACGTCTTCAATTTTAAAAACGGACATGGCATTTTCAAAATCCTGGGCGGTAAGAAGTCCTATTGGCGTCAATTTGTCTACCAAAGCTCTTACTACAGTTTCGGGATTACTGGTATTGCTGTCTGCAGTTCCTACTGCATCCATAGCCAGCGTTCGAAATTGTTCCTGGTTGTTTTGAAAGAATAGTTCTAAAAACACTTCAACCGTTAGCCAACGGCCGATCATAAAGTTTGTATTGATCCACGATCGGTCTCTTTGCCATCCTGCAACATCAACAGGATCGAATAATTCCTGACTCAACATTCGGGTTGTGTCTATGACATTGCGAATGGTATTATCATCGTAGGCAAAATTTGTTTCGTTGATCAGGTTCAGGTAAATGTCAAAAGGGCTCTTGATAATGACCCCAATGGCCTCATCATCAAAAAAGTGCTGACTTTTAAACAACTGTGAAAGCACCGGGGCAATTTCAAAATTGCTGGCGATCATTGTACTTGCCAAGCCCGAAATAATGGTCTGGGCATTACCTGCATCATCATCTGAATCAGGGTGTACAAAAAATTCGTACAGCTTTTTACAAATAAAATTAGCTATTTCATTGGGTCTTTGCTGAAACAGGATATCCATGACATCATCATAATTCCAATTCCCCGTTTGTCCCAGAATAGTCTTGGTCCCGGCGTCAAATCTCGTAGGATCGAATGTGACCTGAGTACATCCTATCTCACCTCTTTCAACATACCCTGTTAGGGCTTTTGCTGTTTCAATAATATCTTGTTCGGTATACCCATTTCCTTCGCCCAGTGTAAACAGTTCATACAATTCTCGTGCGTAGTTCTCATTAGGATTGTTCCCATTGTTATAAGCCCCATCCAAATAAAATAGCATGGCACTGGTAAGTCCCATTTCGCTCACGAAGGTCTTAAAGTTACCGATCGCATTTCGTTGCAAACAATTGACGTAATAATACAAAAAGCTATTACAGTCGTAAACATCCAGTTCAGTCACAAGATGATTACTCCAGAAAAAACTCAAACGATCTCTCAGATTGTTATTTAACAAACCATTTGTATAACTAGTACGCCATTCATCCTGTTGGGCTCGTCTTATCTGGCGGGCGAGGTCATCGTCTTCCGGATAATTGCTATTATTCCAGTCGGCCCAGGCAGGTGCGGGCAATGGTGGCATTGCAATAGCCTCATTGATAAGTGTATCTACCAATGTGCCTGCATTCTGGCCTACCGCCGTATTAATGGTTTGTACTGAGGCGCTAAACCCCAATCTTCTGTACAGATGCGCTGCCCGGACTTTATCCAGGGGTGTTGTGTAAGGCGCTAATGTAGAGGTATTACAATTAACGAAGTATTCCATAGTCTTTTTTTAGGCTTTAAGAACGTTCATGTGTGTAGGGGCAAATTCTTAACGCTTAATCAATATGGTTATTATACAAATACCAATATTTTCGATATTCGGAATGACAATGTACAATCTTAGTCCGAATTTTGACGCCCAATAGCCCCATTTTTCGATGAACTACCATATTTTCCTATCTTTCTTCTAATTTATGGGAAGTCATAACGAATTTGGAAAAAAAGGGGAACAACTGGCTGCGGATTATATGGTAAATCAAGGATTTACGATCCTGAGCAGAAATTACAGGTATCGTAAGGCCGAGATCGACCTCATTGCCCAGAAAGGGAATATCCTTGCGATAGTAGAAGTAAAATCAAGAAGTTCGGAATACCTTCAGAACATCACAGATACGGTAACGAAAAAAAAGATACGCTTACTGGTTTCGGCTGCCGATCATTTTGTGATTGATAACGATCTGGATGTTGAGGTGCGATTCGACCTCATCACCATCCTAAAAGTAAATGGGGACTTCAAGATAGAACTAGTGGAGAACGCCTTCTACCCATTTTAAAAAATTGTTTTATTTATAACATATTGTTATTTTTGAAAAAATAAATTATGAAAACCATTTCTTCAGTAGTTGAGCAGTACATTAAGAAGAAGCCTTTTTTACAGAGTGCTTTGGCTCAGGGTATTATTAATCTCACTTCGCTTTCTCGCATCGTGAAGCCCGAGATAGAAGAAGAATTGGGTAAGGATATTCGTAATGGGGCTATTGTCATGGCCTTAAAACGATTATCGGATGATCTGGAATTCAGGGCAACCCACAAGATCGTAAAGGTATTAAAGAATATAGGGGAGATCACGGTAAGGTCTTCGCTTACCGATTTTACTTTCCTGGTTTCAGATAGTATTCTCGAAAATCAGACACAACTATTAAAGGAAGTAAACAAGAACAAGGATGTTTTTTATACCTCATCGAGAGGTGTCAATGAACTCAACATCGTGGTAAGTAATAGTCTGGACCAAACTGTTGAAACGCTGTTTAAAGGGGAGAAATGTACCCAGAAAGCCACTAATTTATCTTCCATTACTGTAAAACTACCAGCTGAAAATGTCTCGGTCCCAGGGATCTATTATTTTATCTTTCAGCGCCTGGCGTGGGAGGGAATTGTGCTGTACGAGGTTATTTCTACCACAAACGAGTTTACCATTTTAGTAAATGATGACCAGGTAGATATTGCATTCAAGACCATAAAAGATCTCAAAACGCTTTAGTTTTTATTTCACTCATTTTAGTTGTTTTCAATGGATTTCTGACAAAGCGATTATTTTGTTGGCACACTTGCTTCTTCAAGGTTCTTAACAAAGGGTTGTAAGGCATGAAGTGCCTGGGAAGGTGAATTTATTTTATCGAATACCAATAGCAATCGCAATCCGTTACGGGTTTGCTTTTCCTTTATTTTGCAAAGATGTACATGGCTCTGAACAAATTGCAATACCCTGGTGAAAACGGCACTTTGATAAAAATCGGAATGCTGATCTGCGATAAAATACCCGATGAGTTTCCCCTTTTTCATTACTATTTTTTCTATTCCAATACCGTTGGCGATCCATTTTATCCGAACGGAGTTTAAAAGGTCCTTCACCTGTTCGGGTAATTCCCCGAACCTGTCTTTAAGGTGCTCTTGAAATTGCTGCAATTCTTTTTCAGTGCTTAAATTATTTAGTTCGGTATAAAGCGTAAGGCGCTCTGTAATATTATTGATATAATCGTCCGGAAAGAGAAGTTCAAAATCAGAATCGATCTGGGTCTCTTTCACATACCCTTTCTTAGGACCTTCTATCTCATCATACAATTCTTTAAATTCGTTTTCCTTCAACTCATCTATGGCCTCCGCAAGGATCTTTTGGTAGGTTTCAAACCCAATTTCATTTATAAATCCACTTTGCTCTCCTCCCAATAAATCGCCGGCACCCCGTATCTCCAGATCTTTCATGGCAATATTAAAACCGCTGCCCAATGCTGTAAATTGTTCCAATGCCTGAATCCGCTTCCTGGCTTCGGGTGTCATCGCATCAAAAGGAGGCGTAATAAAGTAACAGAAGGCCTTCTTATTGCTCCTTCCTACACGCCCGCGCATCTGATGTAAATCGCTTAGCCCAAAATTATTCGCATTATTTATAAAAATGGTGTTGGCATTGGTTACGTCCAATCCACTTTCAACGATAGTTGTAGAAACGAGCACATCAAATTCCCCATTCATAAAGTCGAGCATCAGGTTTTCAAGTCTTTTCCCTTCCATCTGGCCATGCCCAACCCTTATTTTCGCATCGGGAACCAGGCGTTGAAGCATTCCTGCCACTTCTTTGATATTTTGGATCCTGTTATGGATAAAGAAGATCTGACCCCCGCGTTGTATTTCATAGGAAATGGCGTCGCGCAGAGTTGCTTGGTTCAATCGGATCACATGACTTTCTATTGGATATCTGTTTGGGGGAGGGGTGGTAATAACAGACAGATCACGGGCAGCCATAAGACTAAACTGCAAGGTTCTTGGAATAGGCGTGGCGGTAAGGGTCAATACATCCACATTCTCCTTGATCGATTTTAATTTGTCCTTAACCGCCACCCCAAATTTCTGTTCTTCATCTACAATGAGGAGTCCCAGATCTTTGAATTGGACATTTTTGTTCACCAACTGATGGGTCCCTATGATTATATCGACTTTGCCGGATGCAAGGTTAGTGAGCGTTTCCTTTTTTTCTTTAGCGGTTCTGAATCTATTCAGATAATCTACCGTGATAGGCATATCGGCAAGGCGTTCTCTAAACGTCCTGTGATGTTGAAAAGCGAGTATGGTCGTTGGCACCAATATGGCAACCTGTTTCCCATTATCCACAGCCTTAAAGGCAGCTCGAATGGCTACTTCGGTCTTGCCAAAACCTACATCCCCGCAGATCAACCGATCCATAGGTCGTTCACTTTCCATATCTTTTTTAATATCCTCGGTAGCCTTGGTCTGATCCGGGGTATCCTCATAAATGAATGATGCCTCCAATTCATATTGTAAATAACTATCCGGATGGTATTGATAGCCCTTTTCCAGACGTCGTTTGGCGTACAATTTTATAAGGTCGAACGCAATCTTTTTTACCCTCGATTTCGTTTTTTGCTTTAGTTTTTTCCAGGCAGCGGATCCAAGTTTGTATATTTTGGGAACAGCCCCATCTTTGCCATTGTATTTTGAGATCTTATGAAGTGAATGAATGCTTACATAAAGAATGTCTCGTTCCCCATACATTAATTTAATGGCTTCCTGTTTTTTTCCTTCAACGTCAATTTTTTGAAGTCCGCCAAATTTTCCGATCCCGTGATC
>CALZFZ010000110.1 GCA_945786965.1 uncultured Muriicola sp.
CGGCCTTGTCCAGGCTTTCCTTTAGGGTTGCAGTAGGTGCCACAAACTCAAATTCATTTCGTGCTTTCCAAAAACTACCAGCCAGTTTCTCTGCCGAAGTAGTCACCTTGTTTTTATCATCACCGGTGACCATGACCACGGCATGGTTGCGGGGCTCATCGGCCCAGGCATACCCAATCCATATGGCCGCATCCACAATGCCTGCTAGTTTTGTAACAGGGTCTACCAGGGCATAAAGACTCTTGCCTGGTTCTATTCGGGTACTTGTCTTTTCTCCGGGTAATAATATGGGAACCGGTATCCACGCCTTATAGGCTGGTTTCCCTTTCCCGGTTTCCAGTCGGGATAACAGGTTATTTACGGCTCTTTTTTTTGATTCCATGGCATCTTCATGGGGCGCCATCCGGTAACAGGTGATGAGGTCTGAATGATGGGCCAGACGTTCAGAAACATTCCCGTGCAGATCCATGGATGTAGAAATAAGTGTTTCGGTTCCCACCACCTCCCGGATCCGGGCAATAAAATCGCCTTCCGGATCATCCAAACCTACCACACTCATGGCCCCATGGATATCCAGAAAGAGTCCGTCTAAAGGGATTGTTTTAGAGAGCATATTAAGTGTTTTACCTAACAGGGATTCATAGGCTTCCCGGGTTACTGTTCCTCCTGGGAGGGCATGTCCTTTTAAAGTAGGGAGCCAATGTGCTCGTTTTCTTAAGAGCGAATCCGGGGCAAGGAAAGGGTAATAGGAAAATACGGCCTCTCCCATTTTTGCATGAAACGCTTCTTCGTGGGTGAGGGCGGGAGAGAAGGTGCTCGATTCTATCGCAATTCCTGCTATGGCAATCCGGGGAAGCCCTTTATCTTTTGGAGTATTGGGTAATTCCTTGAGCAGATTGGACTGAGACCACAGTACGGATGAAAAAAGTACCATTAATCCAAAACCTAAGGATTTTATGCGTGTATTACTTCTCACGTTAAAACTGGAAACCATCATACTAAGGGTTATTTCGATTCTTTCTGTTTTAACAAGGTATAGCTAAACCCATTTTGAAGGGTAAAGCCAACAGCAATTACGCCTATCAAAATTTGATAGTTTTCATGGTCACCAACAAGAGAAGAGGCCACCAGGATCACGATGGCCCAGATAATAGCATTTAGGATCAGGATATTTTTCATAACATATGTTTTATTGGGTTGGTTTTTCCCGGATAAAAGGGAGTGCCTGCATCATTGGCTTTAATCCCTGATAATTAAAGGTACTAAAAAGCGTAAGAATTTTAAGGGCTAAATATTTAAAGGTCTTTTTCCAGTAAACTGTAAATGATACTATCATGAAAGGCCCCATTGAACCAAAAGTTCTCTCTAAAATAGCCCTCTTTTTTAAACCCTACTTGTACCAAAAGATTCTCAGATCGTTGGTTGAGAGGGTTAATATTGGCCTCAATGCTATGGATGTTTAAGTCGTTGAACGCAAAAAGCAATAGGCAATCCATGGTTTCTTTCATATACCCCTTACCCCAATATTCGGGTTTTAGTGCAAAGCCTATTTCGGCACGCGCATGGTGCCGGTGTAGCTTCCAAAAACTAAAATACCCAACTAAACAGTTGCTTGCTTTCTCTACAATGGCCCAGCTGATCCCTTTTTTTTCAAGATAGAGTTGTTGATTTTCAAGGATGGAATTTACAGCTTCCTCTGCTGAAGACAAGGGAGGCATATCCATATACTGCATCACCTTGTTGTTGGATCGGATACTGAAAAAATCGGCCGCATCTTTTTTTTCAAATGCCCTGTAAAGCAGGCGTTCGCCGGACAACTTTGGAAATGATTGGAAAATCTGTTCGTTTAAAGTGTTATTTAACATCTCAATTGGGCACCCATTAAGAACCTATTTCTTGTAGGCTAATTTTCCACCTAGCCAACCCATAGGGATATAAGCTACGATCAGGTCTAAAGCAGAAAACCAGGCCGGGGCCGGTAGATTGATCACATTGATGATTCCACCAATCAAGAAAGCAACACCAATACCCAGAGCGATCTTCATTTTATGGGTTGCGGCTATGAGCCCGGCCAAATAGGCCCCAACCAGGGTTCCTATGGCATGCGCCAGAAACGGAAAGATAAAATGTTTGGGTTCAAATAAGGCCATGCTTTCTTTTAAGCCTTCCATGGTACTCACATCGGCCCCTTCCGGAAGGGCAATCACAGGTCCATTGAGTGATATAAAGAACATGTTCACGGCACTACCAATAACAAGGCCGGCAATAATAGCGAGGATGTTACGCACAATTGGATTCATAGGGTTTTGGTTTTAGTTGGTTCGATATAATACCAAGCAGAAGTTAACGTAGAGGAATTGGGCGTATTTAAATGTACGGAATTTTCAGGAATTGGAGCTTGAAGCGTTGGAATAAGGGATTATTGAGATGTATTAGGATTTGCGAATCCGGTTCCGAGTCCAGGTCAGGGCGAGACTGGACGCAATTGCCATGAATGCGGCCAGCGTATTGAAAAGGATATCGAAGGGGTCAAATACTCTATTGGGAATAAACAGTTGGATGCTTTCATCTAGTACCCCTACAAGTACTGTCAACAGAAAGGCAATTAGCCAAGGAAACCGGATATGACCTCCCTGACTTACTCGTTCCCTTAAAGCTTCATGGATAAATATTGCTAATACACTAAATTCAATCAAATGACCACGTTCTTCCGGGATCGCCATACGAAGTAAAACCAACAGGTATACTGCTGCAATCCCTAACCATATAACAAGTTCCGATATACCCGCCCGGTTCTTCAGGCCGTGTAACAAGATAAAAAGTACAACCAATGCAAGGCAGGCAATGAAACCGATGGTAAGCAACCCTTTGGCACGTAAAAAACGAGCAAGGGGCCATCCAAAGATTAAAGTTGCAAAAATGGCAATCAGTACAGCCAGTGACAAAAGCCATAATCGTTTTTCCCTGGATGACCTGAATATGGACATACGTTGTAAATATTTTAGAATCACTGTGTTGACTCAGCGTATTTTAGTGTTCTCACATGGAATTTTTTAATTTCCTCTCCTCCCGAATCTCTCCTATATGATAATATGCAATTATCTTTTCGATCAAGTTATCCTTTATATAGTACCATTCACTTACTTCCAGGGTAAAGTCGCCCTGAATAGCAGTATACCGAACACAGGCCTTGTTTTGATCGTAGATCTCATCCAGAATATCAAAACGATATCCCAGGAATTTATCCTTGTTTTCTTTGACCAGGTTAATATACTGTTCTTTGCCTTCAATGGTTGCAAAGGGACTGGTATGAGTAAAGTTTTCAGATATAGGTAATTCAAGGAAATCCCCATCTTGCCATTTATCAAACCATTTTTTAATCAGTTTAGGTACGTCCATATGATTGAATGATTTTGATATTTCGAGGGATATATGATTTATTATGTTCGGCCGCTGGGTTAAGTGAGGTATCTCATACTTTAGAATTATTTTTTTCTCTATGCTGTATTATTTTTTTTATAAGTACCAGTTGGCCTAAATGGTAGTGGCTGTGTTCTATAATTCCCTGTAGATTTTTGTAATAATTCCCGTACTTATCTTCCCAAAAATCTTCCCATAAGGTACTTTCGGGCAATGTATCTATAAGGCTGGCAAATGTCTCGGCATCGGTCCAGAGTTTATTCAACAGGTTATCCCAGTCTTCCTGAGATTGAATAGGCGGATGGTTAAAACTAAATTTGTCACTGGCATCCAGGTTTCCTCCCAGCAAAACAGGTATAACCGCATCAATAAAATAATTAATATGGTACACCAGGGCAGCAATGGTATTAAAAGAATCGACCTTCGAAATAGCTTGTTCCCAGGTAACATCTGCCAGCGTATCCTTCAGGTTAACATCTGTCCAGTTACCACCAAAATGAAATGCCCTGACATGGGTGGCTATTTGGGTACTTGTTTTCATTTATTTACAGTTTTTGAGTTTTAATTTTAAGGAATGATCTGAAATTCATCTTCCAAACCATAGCCGATTAAAAATAAGGAATTTTACAGGATTGTTAGCGGGTGTATATTTTAAAGAGAAGGCTGAATGCCCTTTTACGAATTATGGCTTATCAGGAATTAGTACTCACGCGTATGATAACAAGGATAAGCCCGGCGAGGAAAATGGTAGTGAATATAACTTTATTGTGCCGTGCCAGCCAGTTGGGGAGGAAGATGTCAAAATTATCTTTGGTTGAATCCGAGTATTTACGGGCTATAAGGGTTAATGGACAGAACATCTTAAATAGCAATAAAACCAGGCCTTCTCCGATCACAAAGGCGACGGCAATCCAGGTAAAGGTGGTTATTTGGTTCGTAATACCGCTGTATATGATGTAGAAAATAATGACAACAAAAAACAGCCATATCAAAGTATGTATCCATTTTATGAGGATTAATTTTGCAGTTTGATTCATTTATGAGAAATGGTTAAAATACTGATTAGAACTACAATTGCCCATTTACTTTCAAGGTGGAAATATAGTGATAGCTTATAAAAATTTCAATGATCCCGATCATCAGGAATAAAGGTTGTAAAAAATGGATAAAACCGATAAAATACATCTGTATACAGATCCATAGTACAAGAAATACACCAAGCCCTAAACCAAACTTACCGGCCTGTTTGTTTTTTCTGAACGCTAGAACGGCACCAATAATATTAAATACCCCATTACCAACCAATAAAAAGATCCCGGGAATATAGAAGTCATGAAAAGGTGCATCAATTAAAATATCATGAGATAGACCCAGGCCATTACCACTGGGATCCAGGATCATGGATAAACCGGCTGGAATAGCCCCGATGGCTACAAATACCTGAAGTACTCCCAAGTAAATTGCCGTTCTTTTTCGCATCATACAACGTTCATTCTAGGTTTCTATACCAAAGTTTTATCCGGGATTAATGTATTCAATAACCGTTCAAAAAGTCGGACAAAAGGGAGAAATATAAGTACGCCCATAATATTAAATGCCATATGGGCATTGGCGATCAAATTGCCTATATCCTGTTCCGCAGATATGATTTCGATAAGCTTTACAAAAGGGTCAAAAAGCAGCAACCCAATTAGAATTGTCACCAAATTAAACAAAAGGTGAAATACGCCCGCCTTAATTGCCTGCATGCTTCCCTTTATAGTAGCTATGAGTGTATCTGCACAGGTACCTAACTCCGCCCCCAACATAATGGCAATTCCTCCTGCTGCAGTAATCAGCTTTTGTTTCCCCAACATAATTACAATTCCGACCGTGCCGCTGGATGACTGCGTTATGATGGTAATCAGGCCTCCTATTAAAGTTCCTTTTATGTGGTTGTCGTTAATTTTCATAACCCATTGTTCAAATAATTCATTATCCTTTAAAGGCAGCATGGATTGAGTCATTAGAAAAAGCCCAAAGAACAGCAAACCAAAATATAATAGGGCTTTGCCGTATCTTTTGGTACGCTCGTTACTGGCAAAAAAAACAACCACTAACCCTATTAAAAGGGGCACAATAGAGTAACTTCCTATGTCCAAGGCGATGATCTGACTTGAAAAAGACGTTCCGATATTTGCGCCCATAATGATGCCTATGGCGTTTTTAAAACCTAAGGTTTTGGAATTAATGAAGACAATAGTCAGGATGATAATTGCGGAGGAAGAATCGAATAAGATGGCCAGGAGGGTTCCTATTAAAATGGAGGTGAAAAGGTTTCGAGTATATTTTTGAATTAAAGTCTTTGCTTTCTCCGAAAAAATGGTTTGCATCACCGCTGACAACTGCATGATGGCAAAAAGGAATAAAACCAGACCTCCTATTAATATGGGTGCGATTTCTTTCATTTAGAT
This sequence comes from uncultured Muriicola sp., assembly GCA_945786965.1. Classification (GTDB taxonomy): domain Bacteria; phylum Bacteroidota; class Bacteroidia; order Flavobacteriales; family Flavobacteriaceae; genus Muriicola. The sequence goes on from CALZFZ010000110.1 coordinate 5,874, forward strand.
ATTTTAAAACCTGCGTGACTCCATATTCCTTTCAGTTTATGGGTTTGTAGTATTTCCTAAAAAAGTTACAATTGCTCCAATAATAAAAAGGCGGCCTTTACCTATGACCACCTTTTTGATTTTAGAAATTATACTTTTTATTCTTCCGCTGCGATCTGAACGGCAAGCCCGTTTACATCAAAGTAATCCGACGCCTGAGCGATCTTGCCGTCTGCATTGACCATTACAATACTGTAAAATTTTACCCCAATGGATTTGCCGCTTTCCGTATGAAGGGCTGTCCAGGTGCCATAGACCCTTATATTATCTGGGGTACTGCTGGCTGTTCCTTCAGGGAATACAGATCCGGACCAGTATCCGTTCACAATAGAATCTGGCATAACAATGCCTTCAGCAAACGATATATTGTCAAAAGCAGCATGATAGTCTTTTAAAGCAACTAGCAAGTCTTCTTTGCCCATCCACTGATTGCCGTTGTACTGCGGTGGACTCCATTTTAAGGTATCTGATAGGATTCCTGAAATGGCCTCAATATTTTCATCGTGATGTGCCTGATAAAAGGATTTAATCACTGCCACTTTCTCATCAAAAGCGGCATAGTCGGGAGCTTCAATTTGCTCAACCGGGGCTGCTTCTTTACAAGAAACAAGGACTAAAAGGGCAAGTGCAATAAGACTAAAGAGTTGATTTTTCATTTTTGGTTATTTAATTGGTTAATAATCAGTGATACTACCTAAAGATACATTTTTTTAAGCGTATGGTCTACTTTTGAGCAACCATAATTAAAGCCTTTATAATCAAGCTTTGAGAATTATAATTTGGGTCAATTCATTCTCTTTTGATAAACCATGCTACATGACCGAAATCATTGCTAAAAAGTTCAATTCTCTTTACCATGTATTTGAAAATAAAAAAGTTGGTTTATGGCTTTAAATCACTGCTTGAATCATAATTATTAAAATCCAATCGTCATGAAAAAAATAATCGTATTAGCAATTTCTGGGTTGTTCCTGGGGGCACCCTTTACTGCAGAAGCACAAATACTAAAAAAAATCAAAAAAAAAGTTGAAAGAAGAGCCGACCGTAAAATAGATAAGGGTATTGATAAAGGATTGGATAAGGCAGAAGAGGGCATGGAAGGCAAAAAAGGGGATACCATTAATGGTACCAAAACTGAGGATGGAAAGGGACTTCCTGCAGGGAAGGAATCGTCTGATAAGGTATTGAAGCCATGGTCGAAATTTGATTTTGTACCCGGTGAAATAGTCATTTTTGAGGACAACCTGGAAGGTGAAAAAAATGGTGAGTTTCCTTCCCAGTGGGATCTCATAGATGGCTATGTTGAAAATGCCCTGTTTTCAGGTGAAAATGTGATTCGGTTTCCCATTGAAAATGCGGGGGCTACCATTAAACCACTCATGAAAAAGGAGGGCGACTACCTTCCGGACAAATTCACAATAGAATTTGACATGTATTTATCGAGCAGAACCAGTAAGTATACGGTATACCTTTGGGACAGAGGAAAATCGAATAGACGGCCTGATGGATTACATGCTATAGATGTAGGATATGATCAGGAAGTATCGTATGAAGGAGGAAAGATGCAGCGTCAACTACCAGAAGCATCTCAAAAACCATATCCACACTGGCGCCACGTAGCCATTTCGTTTAATGTGAGGGCCCTCAAAATATATATAGACCAGGATCGACTAATAATGATCCCCAACGTACAGGGAAACCCCTCAGCAATAAGCATTAAAGGAGCCACTTATGATTTCGGGCAAAGCGGAGATTATCCTACCATGATAAGAAATATACGGATAGCCGAAGGTGCCGTAGAACTCTACGATCGTTTTTTAACCGATGGTAAAATCGTGACCAACGGTATAAAATTTGATTCCGGGAAAGCCACCTTAAAGCCAGAATCGATGGGCGTGATAAACGAGATCGTTAAACTGATGAACGAACATCCGGAAATAAAATTTAGTGTTGAAGGGCATACAGACAGCGATGGGGATACTCAGATGAATCAACAGTTGTCGGAACAACGGGCAGAAACCGTAAAGAATACCTTAGTGGATATGGGAATCGCTTCGGACAGGATGGTTTCTAAAGGGTTTGGTGAAGAGGTTCCTGTTGCAGATAATAACAGCCCGGAAGGCAAAGCAAACAATCGCAGGGTTGAGTTTGTAAAGGTGTAACACCTTGTGGGATATTATTTTGCCCGGAACATCTGTTCTATTATTTATCCTGATAAAAAATATTTGAGAGAAATATCACAAAACCTATTAAATCCAAACAAATGAAAAAACACGCATGGTTATTCATTTTAGCTTTCAGTTTCGGGCTGTATACCATAAATGCTCAAAACTGGAAAATAACGGGATCAGACAACAGTATCATCCTCATGGGAGAGGGGTGGATCAAGGTGATTGATGGCAGTGATGAGTACCAGGAAGGTGGTCCTGACGAATACAGCGATGAAATGTACGAAGAGGATGAGGGTGAGGAGGAAACTATCACCATGTACAACATTGCAGAAAAGCGCATGGTGATCATCAATGAGGCCAACCAGACCTATGCCGAGGGGACCATGGAGGAGTATTGCGATGCCCTGAAAAAGATGCGGGAGGGGATGAGCGCTGACATGTTGCAAAATATGATCGAGCAACAAAAAGCCATGCCGGTTCCCAAAGTAATCGTGAACAAGGAAAAGGGAGAACCCATCCTGGGCTATGCAACCGTGAAGTACACTATAGAGTCCGACAGTGGCTTTTTTGAAGAAAAATGGATAACCAATGACTCTGAGTTGAATGAAATCACCGGGGCTTATAGGGAAATGCTCAAGTTTTCGTCCAGATTAATTGCCTGTTCGGTACCCGACGCATCCTTTTTGAGAAGCGACCCGGAATTTTCAGAGACCTATAAAGAAGTACAATCTTCAGGGTTTGAATTGATGTCATTCCGTTATGATTCCGAGGGGACAGAGTCTTCCAGTGAAGTCATCAATATAGAAAAAGGGGTGGTACCTGCTTCCGAATTTAAAATCCCGGAAGGCTACACAAAACGCAGCTTTCAGGAGTTTATGAGGGCCATGTAAGGGAGTATATCAACCTCTGCAGTTATGGATACATAGTTCAGGAGATAACAAAACCAAATACATTATGAAACCAAAAAATCTATTACAGCGGTTTTTTTCAGGCTTCTTTTCGCCTGGATTGATAATAGCTTCTGCCCTGCTCACGATCTCATTTACGGGAGAGGATCATCCCAAAACGAACCCTAGGGGGGTAGAATCAAGCACGATAAAGGATGCGTTTCCTCAGTATTGATGGGAGGGTGACAAAATGGGCACCCTGGATATTAATGGCATTTATCCAGCAGTCAATTATGTAAGATGGAAAGGGGACTTTCACTACAGGTTGGAATATCGGGACGGATTATATGAAGGTTCAACAGAAATACTGGGGATGAAGGGACTTCGGGGAGAGACTTCTGAGCAGATTGAAGTAAAAGGGCATGTTGTATTTACTCAGGCAAAGAAAAAGGTTAGGGACCGCCTATTTACGTTGCCGGGACATTTTGCAGGCAAAGGAACTGCATCCTATACAATTGCGAGAATGTCCATGTCAGGTATTGGCGAAGCCCGGGTGGTACATTTTACGGATGGTAAGGGAACGGATCAAATCAAACGCCGCCGCGAAGACACCTACCTGAAAATAAACCGCGCAAGGAATACCTACTCGATTCGGATAACACCCGGATCATATGAAGCGGATATTGACGCCTTTGGTGTGAAAGTTATAGCCTCAACCGAAATGAAGGCAACACGCGCATTCATAGAGAAAATGGAAAGTGAGGACCGCCCGATACCTTACTCCGAAAAATTGTTAGAGATGTTTCCCGAATACGAATGGTATCCGGACCGGGACAATATCGTTGTTGAGGCTTTTGACATCCCGCTGCCAGGGAACAGAAAGGTGCTGGAGGGCTCATACAAAGACGAAAAAGGAGGAGTGCTGTCCTGGAAGTTTGTTGCCTTCTGAAATAGTATTCTATGATTAAAATAAACTAGATACTAAAAAATTAAAGTTTTTCATCATATACCATGATATAAACCTTTTAAATAAAATAGTATGGGCGTCAATATATTTACAAGTAAGAAGCTTTTATGGCTAGCTGCCGGAAGTATATTAATATTAGCTGTGTTGATTTTCGGGACGGATGCAAAAATACCTGGAATTGTTGCTGAAAGTCAACCAAATCTTGGTAAATGGAAAGTTACTATGTTAGACGGCTCCATTAAAAGTAAGTTAGTAGGTCCTGCGGTTCAATTTATGTGTGATGATTTTACCGAATATGTCTTTAACCCAGTTATCGGTGACGAAAAAACTTTTGTTAAATTATTATATAGAAAAAAAGAACCTCATCTAAAAGATATTCCGATGGAGGTTTATGACACCTTAAACGTTGTGAAAGATGAGAAAGGATTGTTTCTATTTCAATTTGGTTTTGATAATGGCCATCACACCAATAAAGTTCTCGAAGCTTATGGCGAACAATATCATCGTACAGAACTTATTAAAGGGTTATGGTCTTTTGAAGTAGGGTTTTGGAATGAAGAAGGGGTGCGAGGTGAATCGATTACTGGAACTAAATGGGGAGGGAAAAGTTCCTTTACTGTTGTAGGTCGTTTGGTTAGTGATCAAAGAATTGAAGGACAATGGACTTTTGAAGAAACTGCCACATTACCGGGTACAAAGAATTGTGTAACCAAAGCCCATGGTGATGGACATTGGGTGGCCGAAAAAAAATAGCTCATTATTAAATATTATGGATTAATAGATTCTTAAAATTCAATCATTCACGACAATAAAACTAATTCAAAATATTATGAAACAATTCTTATACGTACTAGGTATTTTAACACTCTGTCTTCGAATAAACGCCCAGTCAAAAGCTAATGGTCTTGAACGTTTTTATAACATAGATGCTTACAAAGCAAATATTACACTCACATTTCAATATCAATTAACACGATCTGAACCTGAATATTCTAAATCTGTTAATGTGTCACAAACCTTTCAACATTTTTTCACCACTGCACCAGGACAAATTACAGCTGGAGACATGTTTCAGATTGAAAGGGGTGATAAAGAAGAAGGTGAAAACGGGAATAATGATTCACAGGATGGTGGGATCTTGGAAGGTTTGGATATGGATGCTGTTTCCCAAGCTATGAAAAATTCAGGAATTGATCCCAGTGTGATGGATGAATTAAAAAAAACAAAAAGAGAAACGGGATCCTATAATATGGGTTTAGGTAAATATAAAATGTGGATGTTCAATGGAGTAACTGGAGGTGAGGTATCATCAAGCATTTACTCTAAATTTTCTGAAGAAGAATCAGGCACAATCCATTGTGGTGAAGGGCAAGGTTTTGGTTCATTCAATTATGATAAAAGCTATAGCGGTAGTGCTCATAATGATTCCGGCAAGTCTGATAACAATAATCCGAATGGTTTTATATTGCAGTTGAACTTAGCTAATAATTCATACTCATTTACAGCCGATGTCGATATGTTACGTGGATTTAATTTTACAGGGAATGACCATACGACACAATGTAGTATTACTGAAAATAAACCGATATCAATAAATGCAAGATCCTTCCTAAGCATTAGTACTGAAAAAGATGGTTTGGTCTATAAGCATCCACTTCCTGAAGACGGCATGGAGCTTTCCGGCTCTAAGATTATTACAGATAGGTTTAACCTATGGGGATCTCTAGACAAAGAAGGTAGCTGGTCGGTCAGGATTGACTGGAGCATAAATCCAGCTAATAACTAGAATCTTTAAAGAGGCATAAAAGAGGGTGGAACAAGGTTATAAAAAAGGAGATAGTCATCACACTCCTTCTATTACTCTATTGTTCTTAGTCATTGCTGGGTAGTTGCCAATTAGTTTTGAATAGTAAGCGGCCAAAATGAAGAGCTTTACAAAGAAAGCCACCAACTTGCGCTGATGGCTTTTTCTGTGGGGTTAATTTATTTATCTCGTTTTACATGATCACTTTAATAGGTAATTTCTCCCCATCCCACAGATGTAAATTCTTCCACGGTATTGTCCCCGTATATATAAATCGAGCCGGAGGCCCTCTCAAATCGTCCGCCCTCGCTTCCTCCTGTTATAATCCAATAGAGGGTAGCGATATTTTCATTAGGCGGCGGGTCCGGAGTGATTGACACTAACTCGAAATAAAGTTGATCACCAGCAGCAGTGGTTATAACTCCCAGTAGTGGGGTTAAAAATTCCCCCGTCACGGGATCAAAACATGCAGTATCAATAAAAGTAAACCGTCCAAAAAGACTACCTAGTCCATCACCTTCAATTAAAAATAGGAGATTGGGATCACAATCAATATTCGGAACAACGTTAACAGTACCCCTGGTATATTTCATAGTCCACTTTTTGGTTACCTGATTGGCCTTGGGGCTTTTTGAGGCTTGGGACCAGTCAGTTTTACTCTGATAATTATTGTAGGCATCTATCGCCTTCATCAGGATCACGTCATTTTCCAGGACAAGGGCTTCATCATTGTCCAGTTCATCGGATTGGCAGGAAGCAAACAGGAATAGTGCTCCAAGCACGTAAAAAAATAGTTTTTTCATAATTTCCAGTTTTAATATTAATGTTTAGTTTTTAAATTGTTTGTTCCTTATTGAGTGCTATCAGGTTTTATTTCCCATTTACAACAAGGGTTTTCAGGATTAGCAAAACAAATAACCTTTAACTTTTTTAAGATTAAAAAAAAAAAAAAATCTTGCAATGATTTACATCATGTGAAAGTTTGCGGCCGGTTTGCCTTGCAATTAATATTGGTTTAAATCGCGTTGCAAGTTTGATAAATATCAGTTTACTGCGAATTCTAAATGGGTATGGATTCTTTTTGCTGCGCAAAAAGGGCCTTGGTGGTAGCTTACAAAGACAGCCAGCAGCTTTCATTTTCGTGCTACTTTTTGGAATTTGGAATTTGGAATTTTTCCGGACTGGATTGATTCCTTCACTTCGCTACGGAAACGGCCTTGGGGGTGGCTTTACAAAGAAAACCAGCACTGCTCAGCAGTGCGTTTTCTTTTATGGCTTCTAATCGCTCAAACAAGTTTGGCTCATTCAGCCATAAAAAAACCAGCTTCTTTTGAAGCTGGTTTTCTTTGTAGCGGGGACTGGACTCGAACCAGCGACCTTCGGGTTATGAGCCCGACGAGCTACCTACTGCTCTACCCCGCGATGTGGACGGCAAAGATACAACGGTTTTTTAGGATTATCAAGACTTCCCAAGAGATTTATTTAAAGCGGCTCCTATCCAAAAAAATTTAAAATCCATACCTTCGGAACTTTACATAATCTATGAACGCGATCAACGATTTCCTGGCAGCCATCCTGCCGTACACCGAATGGGTGATGCTTTTTCTGATCATTGGGGGAGGCCTTTATCTTGTTGCATATTCCAAACTATTACCCTACCGTTACTTTAAGCATGCCATTGCTATAACCTCAGGGAAATACGACCACCCGGACGATCCGGGTGAGGTTAGCCACCTCCAGGCCCTGTCCTCGGCCGTGGCAGCCACCGTAGGTCTGGGGAATATCTCCGGGGTAGCCATCGCGATCTATCTCGGCGGACCAGGAGTGGTGTTCTGGATATGGATCACAGCCCTGGTGGGTATGTGTATAAAATTTTATTCCTGTAGCCTGGCTATTATGTTTCGGGATAAAGACAGCGATGGGAACCTGCAGGGCGGCCCCATGTATTATATTACGCAGGGAATGGGAAAAAAGGCAAAACCCCTGGCGGTGTTCTTTTGCATCGCCGGCCTTTTTGGAGTACTTCCCGCCTTCACGACCAACCAGTTTACCCAAACCCTTATGGGGGTGGTAGATCCGGATATTACAATTGCTGCCTTTGGCGCTTTTAACTGGAAATTGGGTATTGGCATAGTGTTAAGCATCATTACATCCTTCGTCATCTTTGGCGGATTAAAGAAAATTGCCAAAGTGGCAACAGCCCTGGTTCCCTTTATGGTGATGCTTTACCTGGTTTCAGTAGTGATTATTATGGGCATGAATGCAGAGGCCATCTGGCCATCCCTTAAACTGATCCTTACGGAAGCATTCAACCTGAACACGGTTGTACAAGGGGGCTTATGGGGGTTAATCATCATTGGGATACGGAGGGCTGTTTTCTCCAATGAATCCGGTGTAGGTAACGCACCTATGTATCACGGACAGTCCAAAACTTCCGAGCCTATTCAGGAAGGCCTGGTGGCCATGCTGGGGCCTTTTATTGACACGATCGTGGTATGCACGCTCACGGCCGTGGTCATTATCTTAAGTGGTGCCTATTTGGAGGCCGAGACCAATGGGATTGTTATGACGCTCCTGGCCTTTAAAAAATCGCTCTTTGGATATGGCGATGTGCTCTTAATGGTGATCGTTGCAGCTTTTGCCTTAAGTACGCTGTTTACATATTCCTACTACGGCACCAAATGTCTTTCGTTTTTAACAAATGCCAAAACCGGAAAGATCTACAACTATATCTATATTGGAAGTATTACCTTCGCGGCCGTAGCTTCTGTGGATTTAGTCGTAAATTTAATAGACCTTGCCTTTGCGTTGATGGTGATCCCAAATATGATCGCTGTGATCTATTTGGCACCTAATGTGAACAGGGCAATGAAAAGCTATTTTTTAAAAGTTAAAAATGACACAGCATAAAGCCGGTTTTGTAAATATTGTAGGGAATCCCAATGTTGGGAAATCGACTCTTATGAATGCCTTTGTTGGCGAAAAACTGTCGATCATTACCTCCAAGGCCCAAACCACAAGGCACCGTATTTTAGGAATCGTCAACGGGGACGATTTTCAGGTGATCCTTTCCGATACCCCGGGTATCATAAAGCCCGCTTATCAACTTCAAAATGCCATGATGGATTTCGTGAAGTCGGCTTTTGAAGATGCCGATATCCTTTTGTATATGGTAGAGATCGGGGAAAAAGCCCTGAAGGATGAAGCTTTTTTTGAAAAGATAAAGAACAGCAAGATCCCTGTTTTACTTTTGCTCAACAAGATCGATACGGCCGACCAGGAATTGCTGGAAGAACAGGTACAATACTGGCAAGAACAACTTCCGGGAGCCGAGATCCACCCCATTTCAGCCTTGCAAAATTTCAACGTCAAAGAAGTGTTCGAGCGTATCGTGGTGCTCCTTCCCGAAGCTCCGCCTTATTTTCCCAAGGACCAGTTAACGGATCGCCCGGAACGTTTTTTTGTGAACGAGACCATTCGGGAAAAGATCCTGAAGCACTACAAAAAGGAAATTCCCTATGCGGTTGAGATAGAGACTGAAGAATTTTTGGAAGACGAAAAGATCATTCGTATCCGGGCCGTGATCATGGTAGAACGAAACTCTCAAAAGGGCATCCTCATAGGCCACAAGGGAAGTGCACTTAAACGGGTAGGGATTGAGTCACGCAGGGACCTGGAAAAATTCTTTGATAAACAGGTTCACATAGAACTCTATGTAAAGGTGAATAAGAACTGGCGTAGCAATACCAACCAGTTACGGCGTTTTGGGTATAAGTCTTGAAATTCATGCATTCAAAAGAATGTCATTCATAAATTCATTTAGTGCATGCATTTGTGGTTTCCCTTTCTTCTTTCCGGCCCTGCCAAAGGCATATAAAATAAACCAAAGTACCACCATAAACCCCATTGCTCCCAGCAGCCAACCGTACGGTTTTTTTAAGGCCGCACTGCTATAGGCCCAGATCCCGAAAATGATAAAAAAGGTGCCTACTCCAAAATGAAGGAACATAAAAAAGGTCCAAAGGGTGGGATTAGGCCCGAATAGGCCAAACAAGGTGCTTCCCGATTCCTCATCGTCGATGATCTCAAGATGCAGCTGAGGCGACCAAAAATGCGATTCTTCCCGGTTGTATTTTATAAAAACATGGTCGTCTAGGCGATTGATCAAAAAAGGAGATTGGTTCTGGTTCTCAAAAGCGCTCAATAATTTTTCCTTGGGCTCTTTTCGTTGCAATTTAAAACGCGGGCGTAAAACGATTTCGTTGGGTAGGGGTTTCATCTGTGCGGTTTAGCGCTTTAAAAGATACCATTTTTAATGTAAAAATTTCCTATGGGTAAATCTGTTTTTGTGGTTGATTGCGGGGAAAGGTAATATATTGTTTGTTCTGCGATTAGTACTACCTTTGTGCCCAAGTTTTTAAGTATGAGCGCTATTGTTGCTATTGTTGGTCGACCCAATGTTGGGAAATCTACCTTTTTTAATCGGTTGATTCAACGCCGTGAGGCCATTGTAGATGCCACTAGTGGGGTAACCCGTGATCGTCACTATGGAAAAAGTGATTGGAACGGAAAAGAATTTACCCTGATCGATACGGGAGGTTATGTATTGGGTAGTGATGACGTCTTTGAGAAGGAGATTGACAAGCAGGTAGAACTGGCGATTGATGAAGCCGATGCCATACTATTTATGGTAGATGTAGAAACCGGAATCACCGGGATGGATGAGGACGTGGCAAAATTGTTACGCCGGGTAGATAAGCCGGTTTTTTTGGTTATTAACAAAGTTGATAATGCACAACGAAGTAAGGATGCGGTAGAGTTCTACGCCCTAGGACTGGGAGACTATTATGAATTATCCAGTATGAATGGAAGTGGAACCGGGGAACTGTTAGATGCCCTGGTAGAAATATTACCTGAAAAACCGGAAACGGAAAGCGAACTTCCCAGATTTGCTGTAGTAGGAAGGCCAAATGCCGGTAAATCCTCATTCATCAATGCCCTGATAGGGGAAGAGCGCTATATCGTGACCGATATTGCCGGGACAACACGGGATAGCATTGATACCAAGTACAACCGTTTTGGGTTTGAGTTCAATTTAGTGGACACTGCCGGGATACGTCGGAAGGCCAAGGTAAAGGAAGACCTGGAATTTTATTCTGTAATGCGTTCCGTTAGGGCTATTGAACATTGCGATGTTTGTCTCTTGCTTTTAGACGCCACACGTGGCTTTGACGGGCAGGTAGGAAACATTTTCTGGCTGGCACAACGCAATAATAAAGGGATCGTGATCCTGGTAAATAAATGGGACCTGGTAGATAAGGATACCCATTCCGTAAAGGAATTTACTCGTAGGATAAAAGAGGCTATAGAACCCTTTACCGATGTTCCAATTCTCTATATTTCAGCCTTGACGAAACAGCGTATTTTTAAGGCGATCGAAACTGCTGTTGAGGTATATCAAAACCGTAGCAAGCGTATACCAACCAGGAAGTTAAATGATGTTATGCTTCCCATAATTGAGCATACACCTCCACCTGCATATAAAGGAAAATACGTAAAGATCAAGTTTATTATGCAGTTGCCAACGCCCTTCCCGCAGTTCGCATTTTTCTGTAACCTGCCACAATATGTTCGTGATCCGTATAAACGTTTTTTGGAAAATAAACTACGGGAACATTTTGATTTTACCGGAGTACCTATTACTATTTTCATGCGTAAAAAATAGTATTGGAATCAGAGGATAAGATAAAGATCAAGGTGTGTTAAGTCATGAAATGCTACCAACCACCTGAGGAGCCACCACCACCAAAACCGCCTCCGCCGAAGCCGCCTCCACCGAAGCCACCACCACCAAAGCTACCGGATCCGCCACGATAACCTCCACGTCCCATATTGCTTAAGATAATTATGTCCCAAAGGTCCAATCCTTTTTTACGGCCGCCTCCTTTGCCACCCCTGTTACGTCTGTTGCGACTCGCAAGGATAATAATAATGACAATAAAGATCATGAATGGTAAAATGGCCCCAAAAGGAAAATTATCATTCCCCGAATCCCGCGGGCGGTCTTCTTTAAATTCTCCGGTAAGGACCTTAAAAATAGCATCGGACCCTTTATCAAGCCCGGCATAATAATCCCCTCCCTTAAACTCAGGTATAATAACGGTTTCAATGATCCGTTTGGAAAGGGCGTCTGTTAAGGTACTTTCGATGCCATAACCGGTATTAATGGCGATTTTGCGATCGTCCCTGGCCAGGATTATCAAGATGCCATTATCTTCATCAGCTTGTCCAATGCCCCATTTTTCGCCCCATTGCGCTCCCAGGTAGTTGATGTTTTCACCCTCCGTTGAAGAGATGATAGCTACTACTATCTGTGTGGAGGTGCTATCGGAATACCCGATGAGCTTTTGTTCCAGGTTTTTTTTATCGGTACTGGATAAAAGAGAAATATAGTCGTATACACTGGTTTGAAGGCTAGGTTTATCAGGGATAGTGAATTGTCCTATGGCCAGGCTAAAACTGCATAGAAACAACAGAAAAAAACTACCCTTTAGATACCTCATTGCTTAGTTCATTCGTGTCATTGGACTTATAAGGAAAATGTTCCTTTAGTTCTTCTCCGGCTTTTAATATCCCACCGATGATTCCTTGTTTGTAATTCCCATTCTTAAAATGGGATTGAATGGTCTCTTTCGTATCTTCCCAAAAGTTTTTGGGAACTACCTCATTGATCCCCTTATCGCCAAAGATCACAAACTTGCGGTCGTTCACGGCAATATATAGCAACACTGCGTTTGACTGCTTGGTATTGTCCATTTTTAGACGATAAAATACTTCCTGGGCTCTTTCATAATGATCCAAGGTAGTGGTGGGTTCTATATGTACCCTGATTTCGCCGGAAGTATTTTTTTCTGCCACCAGGATAGCATCAATGACCTCTTGTTCTTCCTCGGCCGTTAAAAAATCCTCTACTTTAGAGCTGGGCATGGATCAATCAAATTCAAAGTTTACATCTGGAACTACTTCTGCTCCTGGATCGGCCTGGTACCGTGCCATTTCCTCAAAACCGAACCAACCTGCCAGCAATTTATTGGGGAATTTCGTGGTATGAATGTCATAAGTATTGACCTTTTCATTAAACCGGTCCCGAGCTACATTAATACGGTTTTCGGTGCCCTCTAACTGGGATTGTAATTCCAGGAAGTTTTGATTTGCTTTTAGATCGGGATATCGCTCCACAGTAACCAATAAGCGTGATAAGGCCGAAGATAGTCCGGCTTGGGCCTCCTGAAAGGCTGCCATTTTATCTGGTGTAAGGTCGTTTACATCTATGGTGGTAGAAGTGGCTTTGGCACGGGCTTCAATAACATCGGTGAGCGTTCCCCGCTCAAAATCGGCCGCACCCTGTACGGTTTTTACCAGGTTACCAATAAGATCGTTTCGGCGCTGGTAGGAACTTTCCACATTAGACCAGGCTGTTTTTGCATCTGCTTCATAGGTTACGGCAGTATTGTTAAAACCTACGGCCCACTGATAGCCAGCTACCACTATAACTACCAGGATAATTACGGGAATTAACCATTTTTTCATTTTCTTAGTGTATTTAAAAATTAATTAAAGTTGTTGTTTTATCTTAAAGAGTTCGGCTTTTACGCGTTCAAGTTTTTGAATGATATCAAAATTGGAAAGTGTTTTTTTACGTTCTTCTTTTAAGTGCGTTTTTGCACCTTCCAGCGTAAATCCCCGTTCTTTGACCAGGTGATAGATGAGTTGCAGATTTTTTACATCTTGCGGAGTAAATTTGCGGTTGCCCTTGGCATTTTTCTTAGGCTGCAATACATCAAATTCCTTTTCCCAAAAACGAATCAGTGAGGTATTAACATCGAAAGCTCTGGCTACTTCGCCAATACCATAATATCGTTTTTCTGGAAGTTCTACGTGCATTAATCGAGGGATTGATTTTCTTGATTCGCGTATTTCAGCATATTTTCAAACTCTTCGGCTGTTAAACTGCCATAGTAGAAATTAATGGGGTCTATTCTATGGCCTTCTTTCCATACTTCATAATGTACATGAGGCGCCTCAGACCGACCGGTGCTACCGACAAACCCAATCAGATCGCCTCTTTTAACCTTCTCACCCCGCTTTACGTTGTATTTGCTGAGGTGGGCATAAAGAGACATGTATCCATACCCGTGTTCTATTCGGATGTGCTTTCCATACCCGGACGCACTATTATCGGCCCGTGTAACTTTTCCATCACCTGTGGCATATATTGGCACACCTTTTGGCGCTGTAAAATCCATTCCCCAGTGCATTTTTCGTGCTTTGGTAAAGGGATCGGATCGCCATCCATATCCGGAGGCCATTCGTGTTAATTCTTCGTTGGTCACCGGCTGTATAGCAGGGATAGCCGCCAATAACTTCTCTTTTTCCTCAGCCAGTTTTGTGATCTCATCCAGCGACCTGGATTGTATTACCATTTGCTTCTGAATAACATCGAGCCGTTTTGTTGTGGCAACGATCATTTCGGAATTATTGAAACCCTCCAGGGACTTGTACCGGTTTATCCCGCCAAATCCTGCACGTCGTTGTTCTTCTGGAATAGGATTCGCCTCAAAGTAAAGTCGGTAGATATTGTTATCCCGGTCCTCAATATTGGCCAGAACCTGTTCTATTTGTCCCATCTTCCTGTCTAACAGCTCGAACTGTAACTCGTAATTATTTACCTCACGCTGCAGGGATAATTCTTTGGGAGTATTTAAGATGTTAGTGTTAAGCAGAAAAATAAGACCCAAAAATCCGAAGAGGGCAGACCCCAGGAAAAAAATGGCAATGTTCCTATAGCGACGGGATTTTTTTGGCTCTATTTTTCTATAGGAGAGCGTATCCGGATCGTAATAGTACTTAACTTTAGACATGAATGTAAATTATCCTATTTTTGTGCTTTCATTTATCTTAACAAACAAATATAAAAATTGTTTTGCATAAAGCGATAAAATTATTAAAACCTTAGCTTTTTATATGACTTCCAGCGAAATAAGAGCGAAATTTCTTAATTTTTTCAAGGAAAAAAATCATACCATCGTTCCTTCAGCTCCAATGGTAATGAAAGAAGACCCTACCCTGATGTTCGCCAACGCTGGGATGAATCAGTTTAAGGAGTTTTTTCTAGGGAATAGTATTTCTAAAAATCGTAGGATCGCAGATACCCAAAAATGCCTTCGGGTAAGCGGAAAACACAACGACCTGGAGGAAGTTGGGAAGGATACCTACCATCATACCATGTTTGAGATGTTGGGAAACTGGAGCTTTGGTGATTATTTTAAAAAGGAAGCCATTCAATGGGCGTGGGAACTGCTTACCCAGGTATACAAAATTGATAAAAACAGCCTTTATGTATCCGTTTTCCGGGGGAGTGATGATGCGGATTCTTTGGAAATGGATAAGGAAGCCTTTGATTTATGGAAGGCGATCGTACCTGAGGAACGGATTATACTTGGAGATAAGAATGACAATTTCTGGGAAATGGGAGATCAGGGGCCCTGCGGGCCATGTTCCGAGATCCATGTAGATATCCGTTCCCGGGAGGATAAAGCAAAAGTTCCGGGGGCCAGTTTGGTGAATAAGGATCATCCGCTTGTTATAGAGATCTGGAACCTCGTATTTATGCAATACAACCGCAAGGCCAACGGAAAACTGGAGGCCTTACCAGAAAAGCACGTGGATACCGGAATGGGGTTTGAGCGTTTGTGTATGGTATTGCAAGGAGTACAATCGAATTATGATACCGACGTATTTACACCCATTATAAACGAAATTGAGGCCATTACCGGGAAGGCCTATGGTAAGAACGAACCAACCGATGTGGCCATCCGGGTAGTAGCCGATCATATTCGTGCCGTGGCTTTTTCAATCGCAGACGGGCAGTTACCGAGCAATACGGGCGCCGGGTATGTTATTCGACGTATACTTCGAAGGGCCGTTCGCTATGGATTTACCTTCCTCGATACCAAGGAACCATTTCTTTTTCACATTACAAAAGTGTTGATAGCTACCATGGGTTCTGCTTTTCCCGAATTGAAGAAGCAGCAGTCCCTGATCGAGAACGTGGTGCGGGAAGAAGAGCATTCCTTTTTAAAAACCCTGGAACAAGGCCTTGTTTTATTGGATGAGGTGATTAAAAAAACCAAAGGAAAGGAGATCGATGGTCAGAAGGCCTTTGAGCTGTACGATACATTCGGGTTTCCTATAGACCTTACAAGCCTTATCCTGCATGAAAAAGGATATACCCTGGACGAAAAAGCCTTTGAAAAAGCCATGGAACAACAAAAGAAGCGTTCCAGAACGGCTTCGGAGGTAGATAAGGACGATTGGATCGTGTTATCAAAAGATTCCGCACGCGAGTTCGTGGGATACGATCAGTTAAAGGCAGAGGTAACCCTGGTGAAGTATCGGAAAGTTACTACCAAAAAGGAAGGGGAACAGTTTCAGATGGTTTTCAATAGAACGCCTTTTTATCCAGAAGGGGGAGGCCAGGTGGGCGACAAAGGGTATTTGGAAGTTCCGAATGGCGATGTCGTATATATCCTGGATACAAAAAGGGAAAACAATGAAATTGTTCATTATACTAAGAATCTGCCAAAACATTTGAACGACACCTTAACTGCTGTGGTAGACCAACTGAAGCGTGAGCGTACGGCCCGAAATCATAGTGCTACCCATTTATTGCATCAGGCGTTGCGGGAGTTGCTGGGGACTCATGTAGAGCAAAAGGGATCGGCTGTGCATTCAGGACATTTGCGGTTCGATTTTTCTCATTTTTCCAAATTAACTGAAGAAGAACTGTATGAAGTAGAACACTATGTAAATGCCCGGATAGACCAACAGATACCGCTTCAGGAAGAGCGAAATATACCCATGAAGAAGGCCCTGGAAGCAGGGGCCATAGCCTTGTTTGGTGAAAAATACGGCGACACCGTACGTACCATTCGGTTTGGTGAATCCATAGAACTTTGCGGTGGCACCCATGTACAGAATTCGGCCGACATATGGCATTTTAAAATAACTTCTGAAGGAGCTATCGCTGCTGGTGTTCGACGAATTGAAGCAATCACTTCGGATGCCGTGAAACAGTTTTATGAGGATAAAAACAGGCAGATAGCACAGATAAAATCGGTGCTGAAAAGTAGTGGGAACCCTTTAAAATCTGTTGAGGCACTACAGGAGGAGAATGTTCAGATGAAAAAGACCATTGAAGGACTTTTAAAAGACCAGGCAAAGAATTTAAAAGTACAATTCCGTAATGAACTTGAGCAAATAGACGGCGCAGACTTCATGGCGAAGGAGGTAGATCTGGATGCTGCTGCGATGAAAGATCTTGCCTTTGAAATGGGAAAAGACAGTGATCGGCTCTTTTTACTCCTTGCTTCCAATCAGGACGGAAAAGCCCTGCTATCCTGCTATATCTCCAAAACCCTGGTTGAACAAAAAGGACTGAATGCCGGGACAATCGTTCGCGAACTAGGGAAATTTATACAAGGGGGCGGTGGAGGTCAGCCCTTCTTTGCAACGGCAGGAGGAAAGAATCCGGCCGGGATTCCGGAGGCACTGGAAAAGGCCCGATCGTATATTTCCTAGAACCACATGAAACTTCAGACTCAAATAGGACTGTCTCCTGAAAAGAAACCCATCGACTATCAAAGCCATGTGGTTCTGTTAGGATCTTGTTTTGCTACCCATATGGGGAGAAAACTGGAATATTATAAATTTAATTCCTTTCAAAACCCTTATGGAATTCTTTTCCACCCAGGAGCTATCGAAAATTTGATAACGCGCTCGGTACAGGACGATCCATATGATGACACCGCCTTGTTCTATCAAAATGAACGCTGGCATTGTTTTGATGCCCATTCGGATCTTAGTCAAACGTCCAGGGAAAGTTTATTACAGCATTTGAATGCGCAACTAACCCAAACGAAAAAGCAACTTGAAC
Source organism: uncultured Muriicola sp. (assembly GCA_945786965.1). Lineage (GTDB taxonomy): Bacteria > Bacteroidota > Bacteroidia > Flavobacteriales > Flavobacteriaceae > Muriicola. The sequence continues at coordinate 23,737 of CALZFZ010000110.1, forward strand.
AGGCATCACATATTATCATTACACTGGGCACGGCCTGGGGATATCGCTATAAGACAACAAAGGCCTTGGTAGCGAACTGCCACAAGGTACCCCAAAATGAATTTAACAAGGAACTGGCTTCCCCGGAAACCGTTCTGGCAAGTCTTGAAAAGATGGTGGGCCTGGTACGAAGTGTCAACAAAAAGGCATCTATTATTTTCAATGTTTCACCCGTACGGCATTTAAAGGATGGTTTTGCAGAGAACCAGCTCAGTAAAGCGCATTTGATCACGGCAATTCACGGCTGTATTTCCCGTTTAAAGGATCAGCATCTCGCTTATTTCCCCTCCTATGAACTCATGATGGACGAATTACGGGACTACCGTTTCTATGCATCGGATATGGTTCACCCCAATGAACTGGCGATAGATTATATCTGGGAAAAATTTAAAGGAGTTTGGATATCAAAGAATTCACATGGTACTATGGAACGGGTGGAACATATTCAAAAAGGTATAGCGCATAAACCATTTAATGCCGAATCCCGGCAACACAAAGAGTTTGTCAATTCGATCCGGGAAAAAATCCGGGAATTACAAAAGGAATATCCACATATGTCCTTTGCGAAATCTTTCTAGGAAGAGGCACCAACGGTATCTACTAGTTGTATTCCATCGTCAATGAGATGACCCAGGCTGGGATGATTGCCTTTAACATTGTTCAGATGTTCCAGGATCTCTTCTGCAAAAGCTGTGTCGTTATTGTTTCGGGCCAGTTCATACAATTCTACAGACAAAAGCCAATCGTCCGGATAATGTTCCCTGATCTCCTTAAACACCTTATTCCTTGAGATCGTGGTATTGGTTCCCTCCCTAAATTCCCTGATCTGCCGGTAAAGGATTTCAAGTTTTTTACGCTCCGTAGATTTAATTGGTTTTATGGTAGTGGAAGTTACTTTATGGGTGATGAGGTCAAAACTAGACAGGTCGGCCGGGCCGTTGTAAGCAGAAACTATGGTTTCGCCCACTGCCATGTGATATAGGCCCCAATCGGGTTGGAAAAGTACCTTTTTGCCATGTGTCACGGTACAATTCTTAAACGTGATAAGGATGATCTCCCCACGAAGGTTTCTCGTACCGGTTATGATCTCCCCGGAAACTTTGATATCCCCTTCAAATTCCAGAACAATGGTTTCGCCTTCATAAATATTATAGGCTTTAAGGTCGCGGGGACTCATGTCTTCGATAGCCAGGTTAATACCTTTTAATTTTCCGATTGGGGATCCAAAACCTTCCGGGTGGTGTTTGGTGGTATGGCCTACCAATTCTTTCTCCCTGTATGAGAGGGCTGTTGGTCCTTCTGTCTTAATATATACCGGATTGTCCTGATGTTCAATTACCGTTGTAAAAGCCCCTGAAATTTGGAGGCCTGTACTAAATTCTATCGTACAGAGTTCCTTGGACTGAATCACTTTCTTAACACCACTTAAACCTCCTTTTCGCAATGCCATGGTATTGGCAAATTCTTCCAGGACCTGGCTGAGAAATGCAAAATCAGGGGTCACAAAAAGTTGTGGTTGCGGTTTGGTAATATCGAAGGAGGTGTGTGCAGCTTCAATGGAATATGCAATTTTTTTAACCTTATTGGTCATGCACCAGGCGCTTTCTCCTATAGACGAAAGCAAGCCAGCACCATATATTTTTGGTTGCTCCACGGAACCTATCAATCCGTATTCAACGGTCCACCAGTGCAGGTTTCTGATGAGTGCTATCTCGCTGGGTTCGCCCATGTTGTTCTGCAGGGATTCAATGGATTTTTCGGCGGCTTCTATCTCATCCTGTGGTGTTCCGGGGGCTTCTTGAATGATGGATAAATAGAGTACGGCTTCGTAAAGTTCATAATCCTTTGCATTGGAAATGGCCTTGCAGCCGAGCTCTCCAAAGCGTCTTAGGTATTCGGCATATTCGGGATTCGCAATGATAGGGGCATGACCGGCTCC
>CALZFZ010000111.1 GCA_945786965.1 uncultured Muriicola sp.
CCCGGGTGATCTCTGAACCGGGAATGATCAAGAGATCATGATCGGCAGCCTCCTCACTGGCCAGCTGAAAGGCCCGGTTACGGTCCGGATGCGGAATGTCTTCCTCGTGTGGTTGGTATTCTAGATGTTCAGTGAGTGATATGGCATCCAGGTTTTCACGCAATGCTTCCTGCACACGTATCGAAGGCCATACTTCCCCATCCGAAAAAACGGTATGCTGATGCAGATCTGCTTTGAGGGTCACATATCCCGGAATATCAGGGTAGCTCAATGCGTGACCGCTGCTATGCTTATGATCCTGACTCCAAAGCAGACCAGAGGTACTCATCAAACAAAAAATAACAACTAAGGAAGATCTCATTATCGGTGTTTTAAATAAAATGGTTCCTGCGAATATAATTATTTAATGGCTTTGCTCCGGTTTATCAAATTCTGTATACATGCAGTTTGTTAAGTATAAAGTTTTTAATAACTTACTAGACTCTAAAAACGGTACTTGCGTGAATTTTAACTGGATCTTATCGAATGAAACCGATGAAAATCTCAAAAGGTTTGCTATTGAACTGGAGTATGAGCTACGTCCATTAATTACACGCTTTCTTATGGTAAGACTGGAAAATGAGTGTTCCGGAGATTTCTCCAGTTTTCATTTTGATGTAGACATAGACACAAGGTCCATCAGTATTTCAGACAAAACCCCCATTCAATTTTCGAGGCGCATCGCAAAAGATTTTGAGCGCGAAATTAATGGAGCGTATTCTTAAGTGTCCTGAATTAAGGATGAATTGCACTTCGAGTCATTTCCCGGTCACCAGAGTATTACTCAAATAAATTATTGAAAACCGTTGACGGTCTGACGCAGTGCGACTAAATTCGTCAGGAGTTGCTTCAATTGGTCTAACGGAAGCATGTTGGCACCATCGCTTTTGGCATTGGCCGGATCGAAATGGGTTTCCATAAAAATGCCGTCTACTCCGGCTGCGATCCCGGCACGGGCCATCGTATTGATGAGGGCAGGCCGTCCTCCGGTAACCCCGGAAGCCTGGTTGGGCTGTTGCAGGGAATGGGTAACATCCAGTACCACAGGAGCGTATTGTTTCATAGTAGGAATGCCCCGGAAGTCCACGATCATATCCTGATATCCAAACATAGTGCCACGGTCCGTGATGATCACCTGTTCGTTCCCCGAATCGGTTACCTTGGCTACGGCATGTTTCATACTTTCAGGACTCATGAATTGCCCTTTTTTAAGATTTACGGTCTTCCCTGTTTCCGCGGCTGCAATGACCAGGTCTGTCTGGCGTACCAGAAAAGCTGGTATCTGAAGGATGTCTACATACTCAGCTGCCATGGCTGCATCGCTAATTTCATGGATGTCCGTAACAGTTGGTACCTTGAAAGTCTCGGATACTTTGCGAAGGATCTTTAAGGCTTTTTCATCCCCGATCCCGGTGAAGGAATCTACCCTGCTGCGGTTCGCTTTTTTAAAGCTCCCTTTAAAGACATAGGGAATTTTCAGGGCATCGGTTATGCCAACAATGGTTTCGGCAATGCGCAAAGCCATATCCTCGCTTTCAATGGCACAGGGCCCTGAAAGCAGAAAGAAATTATTACTGGCAGTGTGTTTTAGTTGGGGTATTTTATGCAGATCCATTGTTCAAATTTTAGGCAAAGGTAGGGATTTGCAATTTTATTTTTGAGTCGACTTTTTCAACAGGAAGTGGCTCTAAACCAGTATCATAAAAATTATACAACTTTGTTTAAAGGTGCCAAAAATAGCAGTATCTTTGCCGGCTCAAAACAAAGAGATGTCTAATACTAAGAACATTGCGATTATTGCCCACGTAGACCACGGTAAAACGACCCTGGTAGACAAGATCCTCCACCATTGCCAGTTGTTTCGTGAGAATGAAAAAACCGGTGATCTGATCCTGGACAACAACGATCTGGAACGGGAACGGGGAATTACCATCGTATCCAAAAATGTATCTGTGCAGTATAAAGACACGAAGATCAACATAATTGACACGCCCGGTCACGCCGATTTTGGAGGGGAGGTAGAGCGTGTTTTGAATATGGCCGATGGTGTTTTACTGCTGGTAGACGCCTTTGAAGGCCCCATGCCTCAAACGCGATTTGTATTGCAAAAAGCCCTGGATATGGGTTTAAAGCCCTGTGTTGTGATCAACAAAGTGGATAAAGAAAATTGTACCCCTGAAGAGGTACACGAAAAAGTGTTCGACCTTATGTACGATCTGGGGGCAGAGGAATGGCAATTAGATTTCCCAACGGTCTACGGATCGGCCAAGCACAATTGGATGAGCGATGACTGGAAAAAAGAGACCGATTCCATAGAACCACTTTTGGAGATGGTGCTGGAACATATCCCAAGTTTTGAACCCCAGAAGGGAAATACGCAAATGCTTATTACTTCTTTGGACTATTCCTCCTTTACCGGACGTATAGCCATAGGCCGACTACAACGCGGAACATTAAAAGAAGGACAACAGATCGCATTGATCAAGAG
>CALZFZ010000112.1 GCA_945786965.1 uncultured Muriicola sp.
AGAGGATGAGTGGGAGTAGTGCCGTAACCGATATAGAGACTGCTTCTGTTATCCACCAGATCACCATCCAAAGGGCTACTGCAATTACGGCATTGGCAGTTTCTTTCCCTGAAATAAGTTCCGGGCTGTTTATAAAGATCAAAAAAAGGAGCGGTCCCAGAATCAATCCTACTTTTCTACCAAGGCCCATAGTACATATTTTGAGCCCTAAGCTATACCATATATTTTAGTTTAGAAAATAAAAAAGGGAGCACGAGGCTCCCTTTTTCGAATATGGCAATCAACCCTTTACGGCCTGAGGTCAATGAGCGTCAGATCAAAGTCACATGCGCCGTAGAAGATCTTTATATCAGATTCTAGATCGTAACCAGCGATAAAGAACAAGGTGTTGTCTTTAATTACGAGTTCCGGTAGATGGTTACCGTTATATTTAAGCTGGTTCATTTGCGATCCACCGGCAGTAAATTTACGGAGGAATTCATCTGTTGAGATCACAAAGGAATCTCCCAGGGAAACCAAGGCCTGATTGTTACTTGTATCTTCAAAAAATGCACTGTTAAGTTTGTTTCCTGAAGCGTCCACAACAATGAGTTCCCCATTACTATACATCACAAAATTACCGTTACTTAGTTGTACAAGGTGGTAACTTCCATTGATATCATTGAATGAACTTATTTTGCTCGTCAATGCTGAGTCTTCGTAGATGACATGACTTGTTACATTGAGGTCAGCATCTAAAAATACCAGCAGGGGTTTATAATCGGAGATATACGGCAAGGAGACATTTTTGGTAAATACGGCTCCATATGCAACATATCCATCGTCTACTTCAATCATGTCGCCCATCATCGAATCAGCATCCCCAAAAGAGTTAAGTACTGTTGCGTAGGCATCACCACCGCTATTCCGGGTCTCGATTGCGGTCTTAAAAATTCCGGCATCTTCCTGGGCTCCAAAATACAGATAATCAGTACCCTTTGAAAGATAGCCATAACTGTGTTTTGAGGCAGAATTTACTGTATTCAAGAATGTCCAAACGAGGTTATAGGTTACTTCCTGACTACCGAACAATCCACCCAAGGTCCTGGAGAACACAAAATTCATATCTCCATCCGGGTAAAAATTCACAAAAGCACTACCAGAATTGTAGGGTTTGTCTGCGATGTAGTTCGATGCATACACAAAGTCCTCATTAAATTCGCGGTAATAAAATTTGGACCCTCCAGGACCAATATTGTCCTGGTACACTTCAATCGAATAAATATTGCCTGTATCCGAGTTAATACCTGTTTCCAAAGGGAATCCTGTATAACCTTCAGGGATTTCGGGGAAAAGGTATAATGCTTCTACTACAAAGACGGTGACCGACTTCGTGATTGTTTTGGTTTCCTGATCGGCGTTGGTAACGGTTAAGGTTATCGTATAGGTGCCTCCTTCCTCATAACTTAGGGAAGGATCATCATCTTCGCTGATTTCTCCGTTGCCAAAATCGAATAGAGAGGCAGTTGCTCCTTCAGAACAATTCGTGATCTGAAGTATTTCTCCAACATTCAGGGTAAGTGCGCTTACTTCAAAGCAAGCTTTTAAGCTAATCCCATCATCAGGATTATCATCGATTACTGTGACTGCATCTTTTGAGCAGGCAGCTATTAAAAACAGGCATACGCCTAAAAAGTATAGTTTTTTCATAAACATAGATTTGGGGTGCCATCACTATTAAACGTTTATGAGAAAGCAATATTACAAAAATTAACATCTTTTCGATGATCGGTAAAGCGGGCTAATACCCTGATAATAAAGTTTTTATAGAATATTTCTTTGTATTTTGTCGAATAGTGGTTTACTGCAGGGTACAGAGGAGGGTTTCGCCTTCTTTTACCACTTTTACAATACCATGGGCACTTAATCCTTTAATACCTTTATCCCACCCTTTGTTGCTGAGGCCGGCTTGCTCTTTAAGCTGCATGAGCGGTACTGGATTTTCTTTTTTTAGCAGTTCCAGGATACTTTTTTCATTTTCACTAAGTTCAAGGGGTTTCTTTTCAGGGCGCATTTGCGGAAAGAACAATACTTCCTGAATAGAGGCATTATTGGTCATCAGCATTACCAGGCGGTCTACACCGATCCCTATACCTGAAGTAGGGGGCATCCCGTATTCCAGTGCCCTTAAAAAGTCCTGGTCTATGAACATGGCCTCGTCATCTCCCTTTTCAGTTAACTTAAGCTGCTCTTCGAAACGCTCGCGTTGATCTATAGGATCATTGAGCTCCGAATATGCATTGGCGATTTCCTTGCCATCGACTATTAGCTCAAACCGTTCCGTTAGATCCTTGTTGCTCCTGTGTTCCTTGGTAAGCGGGCTCATTTCTTTTGGATAATCGATGATGAATGTAGGCTGTACATAGTGTTTCTCACATTTTTCCCCAAAGATCTCATCGATTAATTTCCCTACGCCCATGGAGTCATCTACTTCAATGTCCAATTTTTTGGCTATTAAACGCAGTTCGTCTTCATTTTTCCCTGCCAGGTCGTACCCGGTATGTTCTTTAATGGCACTTAGTAACGGAATCCTGGGATAAGGTGCTTTAAAGTTTATCTCGTGTTCTCCCACTTTTGCCTTGGTACTACCATTGGCATCTACTGCTACTTTTTCCAATAGTTGTTCGGTGGTGTCCATCATCCAGTTGTAATCTTTATAGGCTACATAGAGCTCCATAATTGTAAATTCAGGATTATGGGTACGGTCCATTCCTTCGTTCCTGAAATCTTTGGAAAACTCATATACACCGTCAAAACCTCCTACAATTAACCTTTTTAGATACAATTCATTGGCTATACGCAGGTAGAGCGGTATGTTAAGCGCATTGTGGTGCGTCATAAAAGGTCGTGCTGTTGCACCACCGGGGATGGGTTGTAAAATGGGGGTTTCAACCTCCAAATATCCCATATTATTCAGAAAATCGCGTATGCTGTTGGTGATCTTGGTCCTTTTTACAAAGGTTTCCTTCACCATTGGATTTACTACCAGATCTACATAACGCTGCCTGTATCGCTGTTCGGGGTCGTTAAATTCATCAAACACATGGCCTTCGGCGTCTTTTTTCGGCAATGGCAGGGGTCGCAGTGCCTTACTTAAGATACTGAAATCGTTTACCATTACAGTCTTTTCACCCACCTGTGTAGTGAATAAGGTCCCTTCGATACCAATAATGTCGCCGATATCGAGTAGCTTCTTATAGATATCGTTGTATTTTGTTTTGTCTTCACCCGTGCAGATCTCGTCCCTGTTAAAATATACCTGGATACGGCCGGTACTATCCTGCAGTTCCGCAAATGAAGCCTTCCCCTGTATCCTGCGAGACATAAGTCTGCCGGCTATCACAACCTTTTTTCCTTCTACGTACTCCTTTTTGATACCGGCCGAGGTAGCATTTACAGGATATAGTTCCGCAGGATAGGGATCAATCCCCATTTCCCGCAGCTTCGATAATTTTTCCCTACGTACGACTTCTTGTTCCGACAGTTGCATAAACCAAAAATTAGAGTTGCAAATATAACTACATCGTGCTAATCTATCAATCTTAAATAGAATTAGAGGAATGAAGGCTATTTTGTACCTTTATTGTAACAATTTAACTTGGAATGCGACCTATAAACTGCATCAATCAAAATCAATTACAATGAGTTTCCTTCGCGTGCTCCTTGCCATTATCTTTCCGCCCTTGTCAGTAATAGGGAAAGGATGTGGCTCCTTTATCATAGTTTTTATTTTAACCCTATGCGGATGGGTTCCCGGAGTCATCGCAGCCCTCATCATTTTGAATAATCCCAACTGATCCTCGTATCTTTGCGGTCTATGAACAAAAAGGTCGTTATACAGGATTTGGGTCTGAAGGATTATAAGGAGACCTGGGACTACCAGGAATGCCTGTTCCAGGAGATCGTAGACCTGAAGATCCGGAACAGAAGGGAAGGGACCACTATAGAAACGCCAAACCATTTTTTGTTTGTAGAACACCCACATGTCTATACCCTTGGGAAAAGCGGGGATATGAGTAATCTATTGGTAGATGAGGCACAGTTAAAAGCGCGAGGCGCTACTTTTTATAAAATTAACCGTGGAGGTGATATTACCTACCATGGTCCCGGACAAATTGTGGGGTATCCCATTTTAGATCTGGATAATTTTTTTACGGATATCCATAAATATTTGCGATTTCTGGAGGAGGCCGTGATCTTAACACTGGCCGATTATGGCCTTAGAGCTGAGCGTTCGGAAGGGGAGACCGGGGTTTGGTTGGATGTTGGTACTCCCTTTGCCCGTAAGATTTGTGCCATGGGCGTACGTGCCAGCAGATGGGTCACCATGCATGGATTTGCCTTCAACGTCAATGCAGACCTGGGATATTTCGACCTGATGATCCCTTGTGGGATCAAGGGAAAAGGGGTAACCTCCCTGAATGTAGAATTGGGGCAAAAAGAAGTCCCAATGGGTGAGGTAAAACAGAAGTTATTAAAATATTTCGCTGAATTATTTAGTGCGCAGATAGCGAAAGACCATTCTGCGAAATGAGTCATGAATGCCTGTATTGAATTTCAAGGGATCACTTGCTGAATTTCGTCAATACCGTACTGCTTATAAGATCCCCTTTCTTGTTGTAGGTCTCTTGTTTTATCATCCCTGCACCTTCAGCCAGCCAAAGTCGGGAAGGGTACGTGCCACCCATGCCCATGGTTTCCATTTGGCTTTCGCTGTACACCACGTAACAGTCAAAGGAGCCGGCAGCGGTGGTCATAGTTTCTTTGCTTTCCACTTTCCGGTTGATCTGGTTAACGACCGTCTTCATTTTCATCCCGGCCATATTCATGGTCATGGTGACATTGGCATCGGGTAAGGACTCACCCACATTCAGGTCGTTTGGGATCTCTATATCCGTTCCGGTGATCTCCATTTCCATATCGCCCATCTGCTTCATCATCTCTTCGTTTAACAGGGATTCGTAATCAATAGTAACTTTGTTGTCAGAGCAACTAAAGGTATAGCTGGTATTATAAACCTCCTTGCCTTTCTCATCCTTTAGTTCGATGTTCATGGTGGCCTGGGTAGCTCCCCCGTTCGTGGATACATCGGTAACCTTATAATCGGCAATGCCTTCTGTTTTCCCTTTTTTATTATAAGATGTGTATTGGAAGGAAGCACCTTCATTCATTGGATAGTACTTGCTGCAATTTTGGGCTGAAATGCTCCCGGTTGCAAATACCAGGAGACCAACACTTAATAAAAATTTTTTCATTTTCTTCTTTTTATGATTGACATTCTGCGAATTTGAATTCATGTAATGAACTTCGGTGCAATGTATTCTTTACACTTAAAAGTAGTGAAATTGAGATTCTTCCCAAAGTCCTTTGCAAGGTGGGATCTTTTTAGGAGCAACCAAATGATATAGGTCAGTTCAACCGGTAAACGATGATGGAATTATCCTCAAAGTTTGCTACGATTTCTAAAGAACGGTCGTTATCCATGTCCGTAAGGTCTATGGGCGAGTTTGCAAATACAGGAAAATTAGGAATTGCGATCGCGTTGCTGTCGAATAAATAAGCTCGCTGCGTTTGAATATCAGTAACGCTCACATAGATCTTGTCATAGATATAAAATATCCGGGGTCTTGTATACACACCAAGGTCCAGTATTGCCTTATTGCCTTTAATGGTAAGTTCATTATCGTTCATAAGGCTCAGGGTCTTGATAGTGGCATCCATCCCGTGATCTTCGTTCAGGTTAAACCGGGTTTTGGCAATCTTCCCTTTGGTATCAATGGCGAATAAGGTTCCGGTCTTGTCGGTCACAATAAATTTATTGTTGTTTAGGAACACTTCGTTGTCCGAAAATTCTATGGGTTCTTTTACCGGAATGCGGGTTTTCCCCACACGGTTCAAAATCTCCAGGGTCCCGTTCTCTAATTTAAATACAAGGTAGTCCTTAGATCCGATCCTAAAGTGCTTTGGGATACCCAAAATGGGACTTTCGGCCTTGGTGTACTTAAATCCCTCGACGGTTTTTCCCTTGCCATTATACATAAAAACCGACGATCCCTGGGTTACTATAAACCGATAATTCCTGGTCCCTTCATAATCAAAAACAGCCAGCGGATTCAAATTAGCGCCCGGATAGGATTTGTTGAAAGGCAATACCTCTTTCCCATTTCTATCAAGGACTAAGAACTGATTGCTGGTTGTGAAAGCCAATTGCAACCGGCCATTTTTATAAAGGTCTATTTGTTGAACAGGGAATTGTACCCTCCCTTCCAGTTGCTTTTTCCAAAGCACTTTACCGGCCGTGGAGATTAGGTACAGGTTGTTATCCACATCTTGTATCACAATTTCCTTCTTTTTGGTGCGATGATTGATAACAAATTGAGGTACCCCAGCGATGTCTGCATCCAGTTCAAGGGTAAATAGCGGGGTTATCGAATTTCGTTTTTGTTCTGCAGATTTCTTTTTTACAAAAGCATTTATGTGATAGAAATTTTGGTCTGCTACCATTTGAAAGGCTAGTACATAATCTGAATAGTTGGCATTTTGGTATTCATCGTACAGATCCTTCGAAAGATGAAGTTCCAGAACATCTTTAAAACCCTTGGAATTGGCAATATAAAGAAGGGTCGATTCTTCTGCTAAATTGCTTTTGGCGGTTACATAGGTAGAAGACTTATCGAACGTAGTGCCACTGTTCAGGTTGCGAATTAGTGTTTCCATCAAATCTTTTTCCTCACTAAAAACAAAGGCATTTTCCAGGAGTACGTAATAATTGGCTTTAAAGCCTTTTATCAAAGAAGGAAAGGCTTGTTCCAAAAAAGTATTGTAGCCTACCTTTCCAATTTCCTTTCCTTGATATTCGTATGAAGCTTGTGTGGCATCATCGAGAAATTGTGAAATCCCGGAAGCGCCAAAGGTATTCAGAACTATGGCCTTTTTGTTCGCCGAAAAGATCACGCCCACTTCTTCTACGGTATGGAAGATGCTATCCCCGGGCATAGAACTCGGGTAATATTGTTCCTGATTCCGGGCGAAAATACGCTCATCCGAAAAGGAATAAGAAAGGATAGCGTCTGCGTCGCCTGGCGCAATGGATGGGATACTGCTGGGCACAGGGCTTGTGTCCGCAAAGAGCGATACAAAATGTTGCGTGGTATCACGTACCAAACTAACTCCATTCAACTGAATAATATCTTGCTGTGAAGCAAGATCCAACGACATCCACTCTGCAAAGTCGGACAGGTTTATTTGGGACTCTTTGTTCAATACAGTTGCTATAAAGGACTCACTCTTTTTTGTTTGTAGAAAAACAGTGCCAGATTTTTCTGGAATGGAAGTCGCAAAAAGGGAAGCCAGCAATTCATCGGGACTGTCATTGGGCAGTTCTTTTAGTGCAGTATGAATAAGCTCATAAGAATTCCCGATAAAAACAAAATGACGGAACAGCGTACTATAGAATACGGATCCTTCGCTACTATATTTATTAAAATCCCGGCCCTGATAGGAAACGGATTCAGGGATCGAATCGAGTATTTTTATGACCAGGGCTTGCAACGATTGTTCCGGAGTAATAAAGATATAATTCAACGTATCTACCTCGGAAGGAAAGAAAGCGAGTACCCCTGCACTGTCCGATTCTATATATCGAAGGGCCGATACCTTGTTGAGAAATCCTTCGGCGCTTTTGCTTTGCATCCACGTATTGACCAGGTCGTTGTTCTTAAGTTCACTCTTAAAGGATGAAAGCTTATTAATTTTTATGATGACGGATGCCTCCTTGGGGATAACATCCAGGAAAGAAAGAGAATCATCCTTACCGGGCAGGCAACTTACCGCCAGGGCTAGGACTATACACACCAAACAGAAATACTTCATTCCAATTTTTATGGCAAATTTAAAATATTAAATAGGAAGTGACAGTTGTGTGCTTTTTAATTTGAAACTTTTCCGGTGGTATTCGGTAAGGCCGTATTTTTCAATGGCCCGCCTGTGCTCTAATGTGGGATATCCCTTGTTCTGTTTCCAGTTATACATGGGATATTCTTCATGGATTTTTACCATATAGGCATCACGGCAGGTTTTAGCAAGTATAGATGCAGCGGCAATACTCATATAGATTCCGTCTCCTTTTACAATGCAATCATGGGAAACAGTTCTAAAAGGTTTAAACCGGTTGCCATCTACCAGGATATGCCTAGGTTCGGTGCTCAGTTGATCCAGGGCCTTGTGCATCCCAAGAATAGAGGCATTAAGAATATTGATGCCATCAATAATGGAAGGTTCAATGTGGGCAACACCATATGAAAGGGCTTCAGCTTCAATCACCTCTTTTAATAGTTCTCGGTAGTGAACGGTTAGTTTTTTGGAATCATTGAGAATAGCATTGGTAAAATCCGGAGGCAATATCACCGCTGCGGCAGTCACGGGTCCTGCAAGGCATCCGCGACCCGCTTCATCCGTTCCAGCTTCATTTAGAAATTGAAGGTAACTTTTGAGCATTAAAAACTACTTTTTAACTAAGTTTCGAAACAGTAAAATTAACTATTATCACTAAAAATGTTAAATATATAACTATTATTCAACGTTTAATAAGACATCATGCATATTCGATAATTAATGGACTTATTTTAACAAAAATTAACGCTAACATAGCTTTTTGCTAGGATAATATACATTTAATTCTCAATTTTGCCGCTGGCTAATTCAAAAAACTAATTGTATGAAATCAAAGTTAACATGGATGTTGACACCATTATTGGTGTTATGCATGAGTTTCTCTTTTTCACAGGAGAAAACGATTTCAGGTAATGTAACGGACCAATCTGGTTTGCCTTTGCCTGGTGTAGCTGTCGTGATCGTTGGAACTACGACCGGTACACAAACCGATTTTGACGGGAACTATAGCATTTCTGCCCAGGTAGGGCAGGTATTGCGATATACGTACCTGGGACAAAAAACGGTGATTAGAACAGTTGGTGCTGCTAGTACCATCAATGTTCAAATGGAAGACGACGCTGAAGCACTGCAGGAAGTAGTGGTTCAGGGATATCGTACTTCTACCAAAGAAAAATCTAGTATTGCTTCGGTTACCATCAATGCCGAAACCATTGAAAACAGACCCAATGCTAGTTTTGTACAAACCTTATCCGGACAAGTGGCTGGTTTAAATATTACCACGGCCTCCGGACAGCCCGGTGCGGCCTCGCAGGTAAACTTGCGTGGGGTTACTTCCATTAATGGTAATACACAACCTTTGTATATTATTGATGGTTCTCCGGTAGATGAAAACAATTTCAGGAGTTTAAACCCGCAGGATATTGCTTCCATCTCGGTTCTTAAGGATGCCGGGGCTACCGCTATCTACGGAAACAGGGGTGCGAATGGGGTTATTGTTATTAAAACAAGGCAGGGAAGTTACAACACTGGCTTAACTGTAAATTATACGGGTATTCTTAGTTTTAGTACTCTTCAGGACAATGATTATAACTTAATGAATTCTCAAGAGCAGTTAACGCTGGAAAGAGACCGGGGTGCCGGACTAGGGGCCTCATTAACGGATGCTGAGATAGACGCTTATCAAACAACAGATTGGGCCGATTTTTTCTTTGATACCGGACTAATACAAAATCATACCTTGTCGTTATCTTCAGGTGGAGATAATTCTTCTCAATTTACTTCTTTCGGGTATTTCGATCAGGAAGGTATCCTACAGGATTCTGATCTTAAAAGATTTAGTATTCGTAATAACACATCTGGCAAGTCGAATAACGAAAAATTCAATTACAGCACCAATTTGACTATTAACTATTCCGAATCTAATGAACCTAACTCAATTGGGTCCGGGGCAATTAACAGGAACTATGTATTAGGGGCCTATATTTCGGTGCCTTATATCTCTCCTGATGATTATACCAATGGGGCAGATTTGTTATCCCCGCTGGTTTTCTCCAATACACCTTTATTCCTGTTAGACCGTTTGAGGACATATACACGTAAGGAAGATGAAGTTAAAGTAATAGGTAGTTTAAATGCAGGGTATCAGCTAACAGATAATTTGTCGGCTAACGTAACCCTGAGTGCGGATTACCAGAGCGAATTCCTTACAAGGGCTGAAGCACCAGATTCCTTTAACGCCTTGTTATTTGGTGGTGCTGCCAACCCAACTTCTGGATTCCAACAGCAAATATCTACACGTCAGTTTTCTTTTAATCAGGTTACTTCATTAAATTATGTAAATACCTGGGGAAAACATACATTAGACGCTGGGGCTTTCACGGAATATTTTAAAGCGCATTTCAGAGATTTTGGATTTTTTGCACGGGGCTTGGATCCCAAGACATTTTATCCTGGAGACGATGCCGGTTTTGTAAGTGATAACTCGGCAAATGATGTCTTTATAGACGATGCCAATGCAACCATTCGCAATGCAGGATTGTTCTCGTATTTCGGTCAGGCCGATTATGACTATGACGGGCGCTATGGTATTACAGGTACTATTCGGCGTGATGCGTCGTATCGATTTGCCGGATCTAATAAATGGGCAACCTTCTATTCAGTAGCGGGTAGATGGAACATCGATAATGAAGTCTTTATGGAAAATTCAATATTTGATGTATTGAAACTAAGGGCATCTTATGGAACCTCGGGTAACCAAAGAATTTCTGGAGCCACCTATTTTTCGGCACCAGATCTAACCAAGAACTTCTTTGCGACAGGACCGGGATATGCAGGTATAAACTCTATCTTCCTTTCTCAAATAGCGAATACAACCTTGAAATGGGAAACGGTAACACAAACCAACGTAGGTTTAGACTTCGAGTTGTTTAATAACAGGTTGCGAGGTAATGTAGACGGATATATAAAGGAAACTTCAGACCTGTTCCAGAGCACACCGGTTTCTGCTATTAATGATGTAACAGAGCTAGATGCTAACACTGGTACCTTAACGAATACAGGGTTAGATCTAACCTTGAGGTATAACCTGATCAATAGTGTTGATGATGGACTGAATTTGGAGATATTCGCATTGGGTAACTACAACAAACAAGAGTTGGGCGATCTGCCAAGCGAAGATGGCGAACTCATTGGAACCGGTAGAAATGGAGGAAAACTGTTTGAATATTATACGATCCGTTACGCAGGTGTAAACCCAGCCAACGGTAATTTATTATTCCTGGATGCAGATGGAAATGTAACTGAAAACCCGGATGCGGATACAGATCGTGTTTGGATTGACAAGAACATCTATCCTGATTTCAATGGTAGTTTTGGGTTAAACCTGGATTACAAAGGATTCTTTTTGCAAACCCAGTTTAATTATACGATAGGTGTAGATCGTTTTGACAATGATCTTGCCGATTTTCAGGATCCTGATGCTATTGGACAATTCAGACATTCCAGGGATCTGTTCAGGGTTTGGACTCCGGACAACCGTATCACCGATATACCGTCTTTCGATGCCTTTAACCGTTCGTCTTTTACTTCAGACAGATATCTGAGAAATGCGGATTACATCAGGCTTCGGTTTGCCTCTATTGGTTATAATTTCCCTGCGAAATTGTTAGAGGGTACAGGATTCTCAAGATTACGAATTTTTGGAAATGCCGAGAACTTGTTCACTATATCTGAGTGGAGAGGGTTTGATGCGGAAGCTTTAAATAATGGTAGCCGTATATACCCAACACCTAAGACTTTATCAGTTGGATTCGAATTTGGATTTTAAAAAAAAAGAGCAATGAAAAACTTTAATAAAATATTTTACCTTTTTGGTTTGTTTACAGTGCTGGTAGCATGTAACGATGCCATTGATATAGACCAGCCGGGACGTTTAGATGCGGAGGCTGCGTTTAAAACCGTAGCAGATCTACAGTCCGGACTCTATGGTGTATATGACAGAGTTGATACTTCTGGTGAGATCGCCTTTAGTTCAATCTTTACGGACGAACTTTCTATCGGTTTCGATAACGGTGGCCAGGGATTGGCAGATTATGCCTTTGTGTTGAATGCAGGCAGTACTGCACCCGAAGTTTTTTGGGTTGGGGCGTATGGCGCCATTAACGCTGCAAACAGGCTCATTGAGGCTGCTCAATTAGTTACACCGGAAGCTGATGAGCAAACACAGTACAATAACATTTTGGGGCAGGCATATGCTTTGAGAGCGCTGGGTCATTTATTCCTTCAGAACTATTTTTCTACGAATTATGAGGATGATAATGCCTTGGGCGTAATTGCTATGGATTTTGTGCCAACCATTGATCAGCAATTATTGCGAAATACCAATGGGGAGGTCTATGGTTTAATTATAGCAGACCTGGATCGTGCAAACAGTTTGCTGGATAATGATACCAGCGATCCTACCTTTCTTAATAAAGATGGAATTTTAGCTATGCGTGCAGTTACAGCGGCTTATCGAGGTAATTATACCCAGGCTGCTACCTTTAGCCAACAATTGTTAGATAAATATGGATTGGCAAACAGGGCAGAATATGAGGCTATGTTTTTAGATACTGATAACACAGAGATCATCTTTAAACTGGAACGTTCGGTTGGGGACAACTACGATGGCCAAGGAAATACTGGTAGCCCTGAAGCTGGAGGTTGGGCCGGAGCACGTTTTGCTTTTGTGGATGCCACATTAGCAGGATCTCCTTATTTTGAAATGGGTCGTAGCCTTTTTAACCTAATAGACCCTGCAGATATTCGCTATGATGTGAATGTGGCACCAACGAGTGTTATTGACCCTGATTATGCTACGAATAATGATCCTGCACTCGATATCTTAGTGATCCAGAAATATCCTGGTTCTGAGGGGCAACCTTTGATGAATGACCTTAAAATATTCCGTTCTTCAGAGATGTTGTTAATACGCGCTGAGGCTTATGCCGATGCGGGAAGCTTTAACGGTGCAACAAACTCAACTGCGGCTTTGATTAAGCAGTTACGGGATGCCCGTTTTGGAACCGATACCACATTACCGGTATATGCTAGCGAGGCAGAGGCTTTTGCAGCTATATTGGATGAACGAAGAGTAGAGTTGGCTTTTGAAGGGCATCGTTATAAAGATCTTAAGAGATTAGGTTCAAGGGCTAACCAGGGGGTAAATAAGGATCCAATAGATTGTGCCTTTAACGGAGCCTGTACGTTGCCATCCACGGATTATAGGTTTACATTGCCTCTTCCTATTATTGAGTTCAATGCAAACCCTGGCCTTCGTGAGCAACAAAACCCAGGTTATTAATATTAAAAAAAATTTATTATGAAAAAATATATTTCACTTATAGCTTTAATCTTAATAGGGGTTACCTCCTGTGAAGAAGATCTAGTGGTATTTGATGTTGACAATGGGCAAACATTAGCCCAATTTTCACAGGCTTCTGCAGTGGTTCCAACACCGGCAGAAGGTGCTTCTGTTTCTGTAGATGTAACAGTTACCACAAAATCAGATAGTGACAGAACCATTTCAGTGGCGGTTGATCCGTCTTCAACGGCAACTTCCGATCAATATGCTATCAGCGGTGGTCTGTCTATTCCTGCCGGAACTTTTGTAGGCACTTTATTGATCACAAGTAATTTTGAAGCATTACCAGACGAAGGTAGTGTGAACCTTGTACTTAATTTAACGGATGTTTCCGGGTCTAATGATATTAAATTAGCAAATTCAACCTTAAACGTGGAACTCTTTAGAGAATGTCCTTCGGCACCGACCGCAGGAGTTTGGATTGTGAATATGGAGGATTCCTATGGAGATGGCTGGCAGACTACCACGGCAAATGGAGGCCCCGGTATCACCTGTACCTTAAGCACAGGAGAGGTCTTTGAAGTGGGGCTTTGTACTCCTTATGAATCATCACCTTTTAACTGTACACCTGAATTTTCCAGTGGTTCTGCAACGATCACCATCCCGGATGGAGTTGAATCTGCAGAATGGTTTTTTCCAGGAGATTTTTGGGGCGAAATTTCGTTCAGCATCGTCGCTCCAAGCGGAAATGTCGTAGCCAGCGGAGGTGGAACAGGTGCTGGAATTATCACTATAGATGTATGTAAACAATAATCGCGGTTAAAAACAGCGAGTTAATCAATATTTGTAAATAAAAAAGCCGCCCATTCTTGGGCGGCTTTTCTTTTGGCAACGGGCCCTCGATCGAGCGCGCCCTCAACAGGACTTGCGCACCCGCTTCGCGTCCGGGCGCCGGAGATTCATGCCGAAAAAATCCCGCAGGACCTTG
>CALZFZ010000113.1 GCA_945786965.1 uncultured Muriicola sp.
ATGCCTGTCACCAATATCACATTTCTAATCGCTGCCCTGGCCATTGCCGGAATACCTCCGTTTGCCGGATTCTGGAGTAAAGACGAGATTTTGGTAGCAGTTTATGAACACAATAAATTACTGTACGCTGTAGGAATAATAGTGGCCGGCCTTACAGCCGTTTATATCTTTCGCATTTACTTCGGCATTTTCTGGGGTAAGGACAGAGTTTACGACCATGCTCCTAAAGAATCGCCATCCTCTATGACATTTCCTTTAATTGTTCTGGCTATTTTAAGCGCTACGGTAGGTTTTATTCCATTCAGCGAATTTATAAGCCCGGATAGGATAGGATTTGAAGGTCATATAAATATCCCATTAGCATTAGTTGCCGTTTTGGTAGGAATTATAGGAATTTTTATAGCCTGGGTATTTTATAAAAAAGAAAATGATCTGGCTTCCAAAGCAGTCGATCGATTTGGAATTTTCTACACCTGGGTCTATGACAAATTCTATTTTGACGAACTCTATCTATATATAACCAAAAACATTTTGTTTAAAGGGATAGCAGCTTCTGCAGCTTGGTTCGACCGGAATATAGTAGACGGCACCATGAACGCCATTGGCAACTCTACAGTCGGTGTTTCCAAAAAAATAAAAGGAATGCAATCTGGCCGTGTACAGGATTATGCATTGGCTTTTGTTACAGGGGCAGTGCTGTTGGCAATAGTGTTTATTTATTTATGGACAATTTAAGATAATACCTATGGATATATTATCACTTTTTATCATAATTCCTATGCTCACCGTGGTGGCGTTGTTCTTTGCCAATGACCTGAAACGTGCGCGTATCATTGCCATGATAGGAAGTATCCTTCAATTTGGGATGTCTATTAATTTACTTATCAGGTATTTCAATGAAAGATCTGTTAATGACAGTATTATGCTCTTTACAAGGGATCTTGTTTGGTTCAAAGATTTCAATATACATTATAGTGTAGGCGTAGATGGAATCTCGGTTGCATTGCTCATATTGACTTCAATGGTAGTGCTGGCAGGTGTGTTTATTTCATGGAAAATGGAGGAGTTGCCCAAGGAATTTTTTATCTCCCTTATAGTATTATCTACAGGTGTTTATGGGTTTTTTATTTCCCTGGATCTATTTACCATGTTCGTGTTTTTCGAAATCGCTGTTATTCCCATGTTCTTACTTATTGGAATTTGGGGTTCCGGCCCCAAGGAGTATTCCGCTATGAAATTAACCCTGATGCTTATGGGTGCCTCCGCGATTTTATTGGTAGGGATCTTAGGTATCTACTTTAACTCTTCAGCAGACGGAGGTCCTTTGACCTTTAATATCCTTGAAATCGCCAAAGTAAACATTCCGCTGGAAGCTCAAAAGTTATTTTTCCCATTGACATTTATTGGATTTGCGGTGATAGGAGCTTTATTCCCATTTCATACCTGGTCACCGGACGGACATGCTTCTGCCCCTACAGCAGTATCGATGTTACATGCAGGAGTGTTGATGAAATTAGGGGGATACGGTGTTTTTAGAGTAGCCATGTATCTGTTACCCGAAGGCACACTACATTGGTCATGGTTTTTTATAGTTCTGGCCGCTTTTGGGGTAATTTACGGAGCTTTTGCTGCCATAAAACAAACAGACCTGAAATACATAAATGCGTATTCTTCAGTAAGCCATCTGGGGTTGGTTTTATTTGCGTTGTTAATGTTAAATAAAACGGCCTGGAACGGAGCCATTCTGCAATCCTTGTCGCATGGCTTTATGACAGCCCTCTTCTTTGCATTAATCGGAATGATATATGAAAGAACACATACCAGAGATGTTACCAAATTAGGTGGATTATTAAAAGTAATTCCATTTATTTCTGCCACTTATGTCATTGCCGGACTCGCTTCACTGGGGTTACCGGGTTTTAGCGGCTTTGTGGCCGAAATGAACATTTTTGTTGGTGCTTTTGAGCATCCTGATGTGTCCTACAGAATTGCGACCATAATTGCAATTTCGGCAATTGTGGTAACAGCTGTTTATATACTCCGAGTGGTTGGGATCATGTTAATGGGTCCTGTTAAAAATGAGGCGTTTTTAACCCTGGAAAAAGTGACCTGGTATGAAAAAACAGGCATATTTTTAATGTTGTTGCCTATAATTGGAATTGGAGTTGCACCGCTTTGGCTGAGTGAAATGATCATGGAAAGTATTCAACCCTTTATTCAAGGCGTATTATAAAAAGCAAAGTAAAAATGGATATAAGTTACTTTTTACTACTGAGACAAGAAATTTCACTTTTGGCAATAGCCCTTCTTTTGGTGATTTTCGAAATTTTCATCTCCGAGCATAAAAAGTCGGCCGTTGTGCATCTTGCTGTCCTTTTATTTGGTGTACACACCATCCTAGGATTTTTATCATTGGAAGAAGGTGCCCTTTTTGGAGGCATGTTCCGTACCAATAGCCTCATTCATTTCTTTAAAAATATTTTGAATCTGGGGGTCTTTATCATCTTGTTACAATCGGCAGAGTGGATACGGGAGAAGATCATTATTCAAAACAGGGGAACAGAATTTTATGTATTGCTGTTTTCATCCTTGCTTGGACTCTATTTTATGATCTCAGCTGGTGATTTTTTAATGTTCTATCTTGGTTTGGAATTATCTACATTACCACTGGCTGCTCTTGCTGCTTATGAAATAGCCAAGATGAAATCTAGTGAGGCAGGTATCAAGCTTATCCTGTCCTCGGCCCTGGCTTCAGGTATATCTTTATTTGGTATTTCATTGCTGTATGCCACTGCAGGTTCAATCTATTTTGCGGATATTATGGGAACCGTTACTGGAAGTAATCTTACAGTTTTGGGTATGGTATTGTTTTTTGCCGGATTGAGTTTTAAGATCTCCCTTGTACCGTTTCATTTCTGGACGGCCGATGTATATGAAGGTGCCCCCATAAGTATTGCATCTTACTTGTCGGTAATTTCTAAAGGAGCCGCGGTTTTTATCCTGATGATCTTATTATTTACCGTTTTAAAACCGTTAATGGACTACTGGGAAAATATGGTGTACCTCTTAGCGATCCTTACCATGTTCATCGGTAATTTATTCGCATTACGACAACAGAATATGAAACGCTTTCTGGCATTTTCCTCCATTGCACAGGCCGGATTTATCCTCCTGGGATTGATCACGGGAACCCAATTAGGAACTGCAACTATTGTGTATTTCGTATTGATCTATATATTCTCCAACCTGGCAGCCTTTGGAGTGGTACAATCTATTTCTTTACAGACAGGAAAAGAAAATATGAAAGATTATGAAGGGTTATACCGTACAAACCCTAAGTTGAGCCTGGTGATGATGTTGGGGCTTTTTTCCCTGGCGGGAATTCCACCAGTAGCAGGATTTTTTGGTAAATTTTTCTTATTCACAGCGGCTGCAAGTAAAGGGTATTATCTTTTGGTCTTTCTGGCCGTGGTAAACGTCACCATTTCCCTGTACTATTATCTGTTGGTAATTCGCGCCATGTTCTTAAGAACCAGTGAAGATGCCATTCCGTATTTTAAAAATAAAACCTATATGCGATTAGGACTTGTTATATCAGTAATTGGCATATTGTTGCTAGGGATTTACAGTCCTGTTTACGATTATATTTATTTATTGAGTAGCACTTTTAATTAGAAAGGATATGACTTTAGGAGGAAAACATCAGTTTGGGAGTATCGAAGATACCAGAGTTACTTTTATAGAAAAAGGGGTAGATGAAAACCGAAGGGATTTCTTAAAAAAATTACTTGAACATAATGGTTTTGAGGTACTAACAGAAGAAGTGAAAAAAAAGAGCGAAGAGGATCCACAACTCTATACAGTGGCTGTTACCGACATGGTTTTTAATCCTACAATTTGGGTATACCAACGCAAACTAAAAACGTTTGATGGTCATAAGGTAACGCCTGCCTATTGGAATCAGGAAACTAACGATACTCATCCTCAATATTGGAAAAATCGATCCTAAGGCAATCCTTGAAATCTTCAATAGTACCAATAACGTCCTAAAAGGCATTTATCGAATTTAACAGCAATTTATATCCTCATGGCAAGGTATTTGCTACCTTTATCCTGTTAAATCATTGCTATGAAGGCATTTGCCTCCTTATTATGTGCTATGTTTTTTGTTGCTTTTGGGATCGCTCAAACCGATATTCCCAAGACGCAACCCATTAAAATTGGCCCAAAACCCACCCTAGATATCAAAGCGAATCCCAATCAGGGAAACGCCCTTAAAATGCCCTCGGTTCTTGATATTAACAGGACACCAAATCTGCGAGATTCACTGACAGCAAGAAATATACAAATGTTGCCCGAAAAAGAATTAAGACAGGCAGGGTATGATATGGATATTGATCCTAAAGTCGGGGAACGTGAAAAAGGGAATTCTAAGAAACACTATGGCGACATGTATATGGGGGATGTAAAAACAACCTCGAAGTTTATTGGGATAGTTTGCCGGGATCATGAATATGTAGATGGTGACCGGGTTAAGATCTATGCCAATGATGAAGTCATTGATCCAAATATTTTACTGACCGGAAGTTTTAAAGGAGTGAACCTAACCCTCGATAAAGGCTTCAACCGATTAGATTTTGAGGCACTGAATCAGGGGACCTCAGGCCCCAATACGGCCCAGGTAGATGTCTATGATGACAAAGGAAAGCTCATTTATTCGAATAAATGGCTGCTATCCACGGGCTCCAAAGCTTCTCTGATCGTAGTACAGGAATAGCGTTTTATTTACGCTTGCCTGGATGATAGGTTTCCTCAGCTCTTTGTAATACATCTTCTTTATAAAAAGGCACCTCCTTAAATTGAATATCTGCATAACGCAGTGCCTGATCATTAAAATGCGGTGAAGCGGGATCCCCACTTTGGCCTCCCGCCAATATACTTTTTGCTTTTACCCTATCTCCAAATTCTACCACTGCCACAAAACTGTTCCCCCGGGTGCCGTAAATCTTTTTAGTATTGTTTGCATATCGAGCGCCATAAGCTGCAAGGGCTCCCCAGCGCCCAGAGGCAAAACCAATGGGAATACTCGGTTTATTATCATCAAAAGCCTGGCGAATATCCCCATTAATACGTTGATACCTGTTTACCTCACCCCATGGCATTTCCCATGTTCCAAAGTCATTTTCGAGTTGCTTCAGGGTCATGTCGAATATCGCGATACGCTCCTCGTCCGGAGACCCTGACCCGAAATAGGTCATGGCTTCCATATCGCTCATGGCATACGGACGAGCCCCTTCCCTGCCATAATTAGTGCCATAAAAATGTGCTAACGACATGCCAATGGATTCTTTTGAGGTCTTATAGTCCCATGTTTTAAGCAGCCCAATGGCCTTAGCCATTTTAGGATCTTTTGGTACAGATCGGTCATAGGCTTCCACCAACCCGGGTATAAGTGCCGAGAATGCCGGCAAATAAGGATCGTAGGCCAATTGTATAAGACTGTCCAAAGTATACCCACTTCTGTTTTTTAGTAATTCAACGGCATGAACCCCTCTAAAATTTTCCCGGTCAATAGACATATAGCCTGGGTAATTTTCCCTTTTGGGACTAAACTCCAAGGCCGAGGTAAACGGGGTTGAATTGCAATTCTGAATCCACCCGTTTTCCGGATTCAACACTAAAATGTTTTCATCTACCGTATGTAATCCTTTCCAATCCGTATTGGGATCCTTGCCTTCAACCGGTTGTGAATAATCAAAAACCGTATCGCGTACCGGAATAAAATTACCATGGAAATAGGCAATGTTCCCTTCAATATCGGCATAAACTGTATTATTGGAAGAATTAGTACGGATATCCATCATCTCCCTGAACCCATTATACCCCTGTTGTTTGGTGCGTATATATGACTGTTCCAGTGCCTTTACTGGTTCCCACATCATGGCGGTGGCTACTATACGTTCCCCTGCCATATGGGTAAGAGGCCCGTGATGGGTTCGGTAAGCAGGGAAGGTTTTTTCTTTTAATTCCTCTCCATCTTTGTACTTTAAGGTAATCTCAGAAGTCTTCACGGGCCTCAATTCCTCCCCATATTGATAGAAGAGATCCCCATCCAGTTCTACGATAGTTTCCACAAACTCGTCCATGACATCCGTATAGGTAGAGGTGTGCATCCAACCTGTTTTTTCATTAAATCCCTGATAGATAAAGAACTGGCCCCAGGTTACTGCCCCATAAGCATTAAGCCCTTCTTCACTGACCGCATGAACCTCACCCCTAAAATAAAATGAGGTATGTGGATTAATTAGAAGCATAGCATTACCAGATTGCGTGAGTTTTCCCGAAATCGCAATCCCATTTGATCCCTGTGGTTCTAGTTCCGCTTCTTTCTTTTCAAATTCGACTTCTGCAGTTTTGGGAAATGCAATCCCTTTTTCGTACATCGCCTGTATTTTTTGTGCACTTATTCGCTCTATGTCGCCCCCAATGGAACCTTCACTAAAATACATCGGCATCCAGGGTTCAAATTTTGTCAATAGCCTGGGGGATACCTCGGGATGGGTATATAAATAGTAATTTATCCCGGCAGCAAATGCATCGCATAGTTTTCGCAACCATTCCGGACTTTTTTCATAGTTGGCTATGGCCTCTTCTTTGGTCATAAACAAGTGTGCCCGCAGGTCGCTGTAAATTGCTTCTTCCCCTTCCACCTCAGAAAGGCGTCCTGTAGCCCAGATATAGTTTTGCTCTACCCTGTTAAAATCGTCTTCGCATTGGGCGTATAACAATCCGAAAACGGCATCGGCATCCGTTTTCCCATAGACATGGGGTACGCCAAAATCATCCCTAATAATGGTCGTATTTTCTGCATATTCTTCCCAAAGTGCCTGTTCGGTGGGTGTGTCTGCAGATTTACAGGAGGCAAGAAATAAAATAACAATAAGGATATGTACTGGTTTCATAACTATGCTTTCTTTAAAAACTGGGTTTTCAGAACAATGGCACTTTTTCCAATTCTGCACTCAACTTCCGTGGGATCCGAGGTTAGCCTTATATTCTTTATCAGGTTCCCCCGCTTCAAGGTTTTGGACATTCCTTTGATCTTGAGGTCCTTAGTTACATGTACATTATCTCCATCCTCCAGAATATTACCATTACTGTCTTGTGTTTCCATGCCATTATTTTGATGAAGGGTGAATTTAACAGACTTCATGCGGAAATACTAATTTAGAATAAAATAATACAAGGAATTTGCTTTATAAATTATGCTGATTTTATGTGTAACTTGGGGGCCTTCTGGAATTAATCATCAATTCATTTATGGCCGATAAAAAAGTTAGTATACTAAAAGCATTTAAGACCATTATATGGCCCCGTCGAAATCTCGTTTTCATAGGCCTCATTTTAATCGTAATTAGCAAGGCGGCCAGTTTTGTGGCTCCCTTATCGCTTAAATATTTAATGGATGATATTATCCCCAATAAGGACCTCCCTTTTTTAAGACTCCTTATTGGTATTGTTATCCTGGCCATTTTTGTGCAGGCGGTTACCTCTTTTCTATTGACAAAAATATTGAGCGTTCAGGCCCAGTTTATGATCTCTGAATTACGTGCGCAGGTACAGCATAAGATCCTTGCCCTCCCGATCCGATTCTTTGACAATACAAAATCCGGGGAGCTTGTTTCCAGGATTATGACCGATGTGGAAGGCGTCAGAAATCTAATAGGCACCGGCTTGGTGCAATTGGTAGGGGGTACCATCACCGCAATTGCCGCATTGGTACTGCTGCTCAATATTAGTATCTCCATGACCCTATTTGCACTCATACCCCTGGCCATATTCGCGGTAGTTGCCCTCAAAGCATTCAAGATCATTCGTCCAATTTTTCGTAACCGCGGAAAAATAAACGCTGAAGTAACAGGGCGTCTCACGGAAACCCTGGGGGGGATTCGGGTTATAAAAGGATTTAATGCAGAGGTACAGGAACATGGTGTATTTAAAGATGGTGTACACCGTTTATACCAAAATGTGAAAAAAAGTTTGACGGCAACGGCCGTCATGACAAGTTCTTCCACTTTCCTATTAGGGGTAGCTACCACTGGGATCATGGGCATTGGTGGCTACAAAATTATGAATGACCAACTTACCCTGGGCGAATTTTTGGAATTCACTTTCCTTCTTGGACTCATGGTTGCACCAATCGTGCAAATGAGTAATATTGGCAGCCAATTAAGCGAAGCTTTAGCCGGGCTAGACCGTACGGAAGAATTAATGAACATGACCGAAGAGGAAAACCCGGAAGAACGCACTATTACCATTGATAAGATTATAGGGGATATTGAATTCAAGGATGTTTCTTTCGCCTATGAAGAGGAAAAAGAAGTTTTACATTCCATAAGTTTTAAAGTTCCTCCCGGCTCTGTCGTTGCCCTGGTGGGTAGTTCGGGCTCAGGGAAAAGTACCATCGCAGGGTTAGCCGCCAGTTTTTTAAATCCGGATTCCGGTATCATTACTATAGATGGTAAGGACCTTTCAAAAGTATCCTTAAATAGTTATAGAAAACATCTGGGTGTGGTCTTGCAGGACGATTTTCTTTTTGAGGGAACCATCCGCGAAAATATTTTGTTTCCAAGACCCAATGCATCGGAAGAACAACTGCTGGAAGCTGTAAAAGCTGCCTATGTCAATGAATTTACGGATCGTTTTGAAAATGGTCTGGATACCCTGATCGGCGAAAGGGGTATAAAACTTTCCGGTGGGCAAAGACAGCGTATTGCCATTGCCAGGGCGATTTTAGCAGATCCCAGGGTGCTTATTCTGGATGAAGCCACATCCAATCTTGATACCGAAAGTGAAGGGCTTATTCAGCAGAGTTTGGCAGCATTGACCAAGGGAAGAACCACCTTTGTAATTGCACACAGATTGAGTACCATTCGCCGGGCCGACCAAATATTGGTCATTGAGGATGGTCGTATCGCTGAGCAGGGAAAACATGATGACCTAATTGCCAAAGAAGGGCGCTATTACAACCTATTTACATATCAGGCCAGGATCTAAATAAATACCGATTGCAGATGCAGGTATGCTAAATAAGGAATTGCAATTGAATCAGGAGACTTAATTTTCAAGTATTAGTCGATATTGATAACCCGTTCTATTTGGGGGACATGCTTTTTTATGGTCATCTCAACCCCACTTTTTAAGGTCATCTGGTTTACACTGCACCCAACGCAATTGCCTTCCAAACGAACTTTAACGGAATTGTCATTTTCAATAGAAACCAGTGAAATATCGCCGCCGTCACTTTGCAGGAAGGGACGAATCTCATCCAGTGCTTTTTCAACGTTTTTACGAATTTCCTCTGAAGTCATTACGCTTTCTTTTTTACAGCAGCACAACCTGCCATAGTGGTTATTTTAATAGCTTCTGTCGGCGGCAGACTTGTATTTCTTCGCACGAGTTCCTGAACTACATTTTTAGTCATATCCTGGAAGGCGGCTTCCAAAGAGGTTGCAGTTTGCATGGCAGCAGGCCTTCCCACATCACCAGCCTCTCGTATACTCTGAACAAGCGGTATTTCTCCTAAAAAGGGAACTCCTATATCAGCTGCAAGGTGTTTGGCACCTTCCTTCCCAAAAATATAGTATTTGTTATTTGGCAATTCCTCAGGAGTAAAATAGGCCATATTTTCTACGATTCCCAATACAGGTACATTAATCGCCTCTTGCTGGAACATGGCCACTCCTTTACGGGCATCAGCCAACGCTATTTCCTGTGGGGTACTTACAACAACGGCTCCTGTAATCGGCAAAGATTGCATGATACTGAGATGGATGTCGCCAGTACCCGGGGGAAGATCAATGAGCATAAAATCAAGTTCGCCCCAATGCGCATCAAAGATCATCTGGTTTAGTGCTTTTGCTGCCATGGGGCCCCTCCAAACAACTGCCTGGTTGGGTTGTGTAAAAAATCCTATGGATAATATTTTAACCCCGTAATTTTCAACAGGTTTCATTTTAGATTTACCATCCACGTTGGCCGCTAAGGGTTTTTCCATGGCAACGTCGAACATTAAAGGAATGGACGGGCCGTAAATATCTGCATCCAATACACCTACATTAAATCCCATTTTTGCGAGGGTAACCGCCAAATTAGCCGTTACGGTAGACTTTCCAACGCCTCCCTTACCGGAAGCAACCGCGATAATATTTTGTATGCCGGGAATAGGCTTCCCTTTTATTTCATTCACTTTCGGTTGTGCAGGGGCATCTACTTTTAGATTTACTGTAATCTTTGCCTTCTCGTACACTTTTTGGTGAATGGTCTGAAGTATGGATACTTCTGTTTTCTTCCGGGCCTGTAAACTTGGATTCTTAATAGTAATATCTACCACTACTTCATCACCAAAAGCCTGAATATTTTTTACTGCACCACTCTCTACCATATTCTGCCCTTCTCCGGGTACGGAAATGGTTTCCAGTGCATTCCAAATCTCCTTTTTATCTAACTTCATCGGGGTGTATTCTCCTTTTAATGTAAAATGATTCTAAACAACAAAGATAAAGCATAGGCTTGAGAATAGGAAAGATATCCATAGAATTGGCGCACTGGATTTTATCAATAGTCCTCGCCAATAGTTCGATCAAATTAAGGGTATGGTATGACTAAGGTGCAGAAAGTTCTTTGGCGGGGTCCCAAAAATGTATTTTAAAGTTGACCACCTGATCATTATTTACTTGAATACCTTCGTTTTCAAGGAGTTGCTGCATTAAATTGGTGCCTTGAAAGTGGTGCTTCCCGGTTAGCAATCCGTTTCTATTTACAACCCTGTGCGCCGGAACTTCTTCCCGGTCTGGAACCCCATTCATTGCCCAACCAACCATCCTGGCACTTCTGGCGGCACCAAGATAATTAGCTATAGCTCCATAAGAAGTTACCCTGCCATATGGAATCTGTTTGGCTACTTCATACACTTTTTGAAAAAAATGATCTTCTTTTTTATCCATTTCACCTGAAGAAAATCCGCATGACTGTAATTATTAGCAAGACCACCATTAGCGCGCTTAAAATATAGTTTGAATTCCTGGAAAACGTATTTGTTTTCATTTCCAACTTATTAAAATAAAAAGTATATAAATAAAGCACTGTAAAAGTTCCACTCCCTGCAGCCAGGATAAAGGTCGCAATATCCCAGACCTCGAATTTGATCCACCCTGATGCATTCAACATCACGTTTAGACCACTGTAATAAGGGATGGTTAGAAGATTGAGGGCCGCTAAAAGCACCCCTTTAAAAAAGCTGTTCTTTTTGCTCATCTTTACAATCCGTATTTTCTTACGCCGGACCCTCTTCGCCGAAATAAAAAAGTATATAGCGAAAAAAGCAAAGATCCCTATCGCAATTTTTAACAGCAGATCGATAATTTCAGGGTTCTTATACAGGAATTTAGAGATTAGAACCGCCAAATAAGCCTGCATCATGATCATGGTAGATACCCCCAGACTAAATATGACACCATTATTCTTTCCTTTTTCCACACTGGTTTTGGCAGCGTTCATATTCAACAGACCTGGCGGTACGGTAGCCATAAAGGCCGCGGAATAGGTGACAAAAAAAAGTATCAGCAGGTGTGTCATTGGTTATCGGATCTTAAACTTGGTATACGTAATTGGTTTGCCTTGTTCAAGATACTGATTTTCATAATAGGTCTGGATTTCCAACACTTCATTGGGGCTTCCCTCATTTTTGTAGATATCATGGTTAGAATACAATATTTCAAATCCCAACCCCTGTAGAACGCCCAGTGTATACCCATGCATAAATTCGCTATCTGTTTTCAAATGAATTACCCCTTCTTTCTTTAGAACGGAAGCATATTTTTTTAAGAAATCTATATTGGTTAATCGGTGCTTGGTGCGTTTAAACTTTATCTGTGGATCCGGAAACGTGATCCAAATCTCAGAAACTTCGTCTTGCGCAAAAACATGATCAATCAGTGAAATCTGGGTCCTAAGAAAGGCCACGTTATTTAAAAATGTATCCAGTGCTGTTTTAGCGCCCCTCCAAAATCGGGCACCTTTAATATCAATTCCAATAAAATTTTTTTCAGGATTTCTCTTTGCAAGTCCCAGCGTATATTCACCCTTTCCACAACCTAATTCGAGTACAATGGGGTTGGTATTTCCAAAGTAGGATGCCCAATTCCCTTTAAGTGAAAAAGAGCCTGAAATGACTTCATCACGCGCCGGCTGAATTACGTTTCTGAACGTTTCGTTTTCTTTAAAACGCTTTAGTTTGTTTTTGCTGCCCACCTAAAATTCAGCGATTGATTCCATGCAAATCTATGAAATTCGTATTTGCAGTTTTCATTTAGCCACCGGTTTCTTAACTTTTTCCAAGGTAAAGGAAAATTCGGAGCCAACATCTACTACACTTTCTACATAGATCTTTTCACCATGAGCTTCGATGATATGTTTCACTATGGACAAACCAAGGCCGGAACCACCTTCTTTCCTGCTACCACTTTTATCTACCCGGTAAAAACGTTCAAAAATCCGAGGAATATGCTGTTTCGGGATACCTTCTCCGTTATCAGTTACCCGTATGATTACTTTATTCCGAATTAAATCTTCAACGCTGACTTCCGTTGTTCCATCTACCTGCCCGTATTTAATGGAATTGACAATGAGGTTAGTTAATACTTGTTGTATTTTTTCACGATCTGCGCGGACATAAATTGGTTTTTTGTACTCCATATCGAAAGTGAGACTTATTTTTTTTCGAGCTGCCTTCATTTCTAAAAGCTCAAAGATATTTTGTATAAGTTCAATAATATTAAAATCAGAAAGTTCAAGGCTCAAATCTCCCACTTCTAATTTTGTAATAAGATCCAGGTCCTTAATAATATAAATAAGTCGTTCTACTCCCTTATTTGCGCGTTGCAGGTATTTCTTTCTTACTTTTTTGTCTTCCATGGCACCATCGAGCAATGTAAGGATGTACCCTTGTACCGTAAACAAAGGGGTTTTTAGTTCATGGGATACGTTCCCCAAAAAGTCTTTACGGTATTCTTCCCTTATCTTGAGTGTATCTATCTCTATCCGTTTGTCTTTGGCAAATTTTTCAATTTCGTCTGTAAGCGTGGCCATATCCGTGGTTATGGGACCTGTAGCAAAGGAAGCAGACTCTAATAAAGAAACATCGTCATATATTTTCTTGATCCTTTTATAGATGAATTTCTCTACACGAAACTGGATGACCAAAAATGAGATCAGTAAAACGATGCCCGTGGCTAGTACTAGAAGTGGCCATTGATTCCATTGATCCAGAAACCAAATCCATCCAAAAAAAAGTAAAAAAAGGCAAGTCGTTATATATAAGGAAGAGCGAAAAGCAAACTTATAGGATTTCCTTAATTTTGTTGCCATTACAATACAAACTTATACCCTACACCTTTAACGGTTTTAAAATGGTGGTCTCCTATTTTTTCCCGTAATTTTCTTATATGAACATCGATAGTACGACCGCCGACAATTACTTCCTGACCCCATACTTTATCGAGTATAACCTCTCTCTTAAATACCTTATTAGGTTTCGAGGTTAGCAATGACAACAATTCAAATTCCTTTCTGGGTAGGACAATTTCTTTTCCTTTATTTATGACTTTATATTCCTCGCGATTAATGATGATATCACCAATTTTTTTTACTTCTTCCTGTTTATCAACATCTTCCTTAATGCGCCTTAATAGTGCCTTTACTTTACTCAAAAGCACTTTTGGCTTGATGGGTTTTGTAATATAATCGTCCGCACCGGCTTCAAATCCTGCAACCTGTGAATAATCTTCCCCCCTTGCCGTTAGAA
>CALZFZ010000114.1 GCA_945786965.1 uncultured Muriicola sp.
ACGGGGGTTTCAATAGTTATATATTCTTTGTATTCATCAAAATCTTTGGAAGTTCCGCCCCCTAAAATAATAAGGTCCGGGGCAATGATCAGATCCACAAATTCCAAAAACGTGTTAAAGCGCTGCCCCCATATTTCGTAGGAAATACCTTCACGTTCCTTGGCGGAAGCTGCGGCCCAGTCCTCGATCTTTGTATATTCTTTATAAGGAATATGACCCAGTTCAAAATTAGGAATTAGCTCTCCATTCCAAAATGCCCCACTGCCAAGTCCTGTTCCAATGGTGATCATGACCACAAACCCCTGTTTTCCTTTGCCAATCCCATAATTCATGGTCGCATAACCCGCAGCATCGGCATCGTTGATAACCGTTACCGGTAAGCCGGTGGCATCACTAAAAAGTTCCTTTACATTTACGTTAGTCCATTTCTTGTGCAGGTTTCCCCGGGACTTGCATACACCATGGCGTATCGTAGTAGGAAATCCGACCCCTACTGGGCCTTCATAGTCAAAATGGTCTACAATTTCTTTTACAACCCGGGCCATGGCCTTCGGTTTCCTTGATGCTGGAGTTGGAATTCTGAATCGGTCTGTTAGCATTTCACCTGTGAAAGAATTCACGAGGGCTCCTTTCATGCCCGAACCACCTATATCAATTCCCAATACCGTCATGTATTAAAATTTGGAGGCATAGCTGCCTGTTATTCGCGCGTAAAAGTAACAAAAAACTACTTGAAACGAACAGGGGATGTTTATGCCAGCAGCCCATGGTGCTTCAAATAATCAAAAACAAGCTGTCCTACAACCGTAACTTTTGATTTGTCATTGTAACTAAGCCATGCTATTTCTTCAATTTCTGAATTGGCTTGAAAAACACCCGTGAAGGAGGCAGTATAGCAGGTCATCCTAACCAGCACCCCCGGTTTACGGCCATCGGCCTGGGCTTCAAATACTTTGACAAACCGCAGCGTACTGGTATCGAGTATTACCTGAAGTTCTTCCTTAATTTCCCTTTGGAGTGCAGTAACATCCGATTCTCCTTGATTGCGCTTACCGCCCGGGATATAGAACATTGACTTTCCTTTGCTTCGGACACATAGGACCCTGGAATCCTTGGTATGGACCCAGGCCAGTTTATCGATGACCTTAGCTGAAGGTTCTACGTAATAATCAATAGAATTCAGGGAATGATTGGGATCTATCCTGTCCAGAATGGCATCAATAACATTCCCAAAACCGGTAAGCATCCCCAATTTTTTATTTCTTCCCAAAGCACTGGATATGGTTTCATCCCGGTTCCCGAATTCATAGCCCCCTTTTTTGATCCAGAGCAGATTTAACAAATGCTGCATCATAACATTTCCCAATTGATCAATGGAGATGGCAATTTTTAACAAGTATTCCCCAATACCTTTAAATCCGTTTTTAAATAATGAATGAAAGAGCCCATATACAAAACCGATGGGCCCTGTGATCACTGAGAGCAGCAGGGATATGAAAAAAAGCAGGACCCCAATTAAGGGGCTCTTCTTTTTATCTGGTTGGGTAGGTTGTTTTTTACGGATCACATCAAAAGTATCTTAAGCAGAACGGGTTATACCGCTTTTTGAACGACCTCAAACACCTTATTTCCGTCGCATTTCAAGGTTTTGGAAGGATATTTAAGGATCAATGCATAGTCGTGCGTGGCCATCAGGATGGTGCGTCCTGTTTTATTGATGTCCTGCAGTACTTTCATGACCTCCACACTGGTTTGTGGGTCCAGGTTCCCGGTGGGTTCATCGGCCAGGATAAGCTCGGGGTCATTTAACAGGGCCCGGGCTATGGCAATGCGCTGTTGTTCGCCCCCCGATAGTTCATGAGGAAATTTAAAGCCTTTGGTCTTCATGCCTACTTTTTCCAAAACTTCTTCGATCTTGGCATTCATTAAAACCACATCACCCCAGCCCGTTGCTTTTAAAACAAATTGCAGGTTCCTGTTGATGTTTCTGTCCGGGAGGAGTTTAAAATCCTGAAAGACGATCCCCAACTTTCGCCGCAAATAGGGAATGTCTTTCTCCTCAAGCGTTTTTAAATTGAAGCCAACAATTCTGCCATGTCCATGTTTTAGAGGGAGATCGGCATAGAGGGTCTTCATAAAACTACTTTTACCGCTCCCTGTTTTACCGATGAGGTAAACGAATTCGCCTTTCTTTATTTCAAGGTTAATCTCGTTCAGGACCATGTTTTCCTTCTGAAAAACAGACACTTCCTTTAAGTTCAAAATAGGTTCTTCCATGCTGCGAATTGTTGATATAAAAGTAATAAGTTACAGACGATAATACATGAGGCCTGGTCAAAAAACTTTTTCTTTGAGCAGTTTATACTTCGAAACAATATTTCACGTTACTAAGAGAAATACGGTAATTCTTAAGAGCTCGAGAACATTATGCAAAAGAAAATAACCGCCCTTTCCCTGGTATTCCTGGGTCTTGTCTACATGGGCATAGCACAGGAATCCAAAATCTACACCCATGGTCAGAGGCAATATCAGGAGGCCCTCGACTTATATAACAATAAGCAATACCAGGCTGCTCAGACCCTTTTTGAAAAAGTAAGGTCTAGCACTGGCAATGAAGAAACTGAGGCAAACAGCGCCTATTATGTGGCCAATGCAGCGGTACGACTTAACCAGTTGGGGGCAGACCGCCTCATGGAAGATTTTGTGGCCCGCTATCCTACTTCCACCAAGCGCAATTCGGCGTATCTGGATGTGGCCGACTATTATTTCGAAAATGGTAAATATCCCTATGCTTTAAAATGGTACAGCAAGGTAGATCTAAGTGCCATGGCCAGAAAAGACCGGGAACGATATCATTTTAATATGGGGTATTCCTTGTATTCTTCGAAAAAGCCCAAGGAAGCAGAACAATATTTCAACAAAGTGGCCAACTCTGCTACCTATGGCTCCCAGGCTAAGTATTATCTGGGATTTATCTCGTACCAGGAAGACGATTACGAAGAAGCAAGTGCCCGTTTCGATGAGATCACTGACCAGGAAGTACTGGATGAAAAGCTGTCGTATTTCCAGGCCGATATGAATTTTAAGCTCGGCAATTTTGAGGAGGCCATTGCTCTTGCCAAAAAACAACTCCCAAAGTCCGATCGGCAGGAAGTATCGGAACTCAACAAGATCATTGGCGAAAGCTACTTCAATCTGGAGCAATATGCCAATGCTATTCCGTATCTGGAGGATTACAAAGGAAAGCGTGGTAAATGGAACAATACCGATTTTTATTTGTTGGGGTATTGCTATTACAAGCAAACAGATTATGCCAATGCCATCCTTCAATTTAACAAGATCATTGGAGGGACCAATAGTGTCTCCCAAAACGCCTATTACCACCTGGCAGAATGTTATTTAAAACTCAATAAGAAACAGGAAGCGCTGAACGCCTTTCGGAATGCATCCCAAATGGACTTCAGTCCTGAAATACGCAAGGATGCCTACCTCAATTATGCCCGACTCAGTTACGAAATTGGGAATGCCTATGAGCCCGTAACACAAGTATTGGTGAATTACCTGGACACCTATCCCAATGATAAAAATGCCAAGGAACTTCAGGAGCTTCTGGTAGACTCTTACATAACCTCCAGGAATTTTAAGGGGGCATTGATCCTTTTAGAAGAGAACAGGAATTATGCCAGCAAAGCGACCTATCAGAAAGTAGCTTTTTACAGGGGGGTAGAATTGTTTTTGGAGTCGGATTATGCAGAAGCCGCAGCAGTGTTCAGCAAATCATTGAAAAATGATGCAGATGCATTATTTACTTCCCGTGCCCGGTATTGGAGAGGGGAGGCCAACTATTTGTTGAATAGGTTCGATGAGGCTCTGGTCGATTTTATCCAATTTCAGCAAAGTGGGATGGCAAGTAATACCGAGGAATATCAGGATCTGGATTATAATTTAGGGTATACCTATTTTAAGCTAAAGGACTATAATACGGCCGCAACCTACTTCAGGAAATTCTCTCAAAAACCGCTGTCAAATGCATCGGTAAAGGATGCGTTGGTTCGTTTGGGCGATAGTTATTTTGTCACCAGTAAATATCAGCCTGCAATAGAAGCCTATTCAAAATATATAGATGGCAATGGCTCTGAAAGGGATTACGCCGCTTTCCAAATTGCGATCAGTAATGGTTTTGTTGGAAAGAACGACACCAAAATTGCAGAACTCAAAGGATTTATAAACCGGTTTCCAAATTCGACCTTGAAAGACGATGTACTTTTTGAGCTTGGAAATTCATATATCAGGGAGAACCGGGAAAATGAAGGGTTAAATGCATATGATCAGCTGGTAAGCGAATACAGGGGGAGCAGGCTTGTGCCACAGGCATTATTAAGGCAGGGCCTGGTTCACTACAATGCAAATAGAAATGAGCAGGCGCTGACCAAATTCAAAGCTGTAGTAAAAGATTTTCCGGATACACAAGAGGCCATTCAGGCCGTAGCTACTGCCAAGTTGGTGTATGTAGATATGGGCCGTGTAAATGAATATGGTGTCTGGGTACGGGATCTGGATTTTGTAGAAGTTACCGATACAGAACTGGACAATGCCACTTATGAATCGGCCAACAAACAAAACCTGGAAGGCAAGGTTCAGGCAGCTATTAAAGGATATGAGAATTACATCAGGGAGTTTCCTTCCGGAATGCATGTACGCACAGCGCATTTTAATTTGGCACAACTTTATTTTTCAAAAGGGGAGAACAACAAGGCCCTGCCTTCGTATCAATTTGTTGCAGATGGCGGGGGTAGCGAATATGCTGAGCAGGCCCTGACAAGGGTTTGTGAGATCATGATCGGGAATGGTGATACTGCCAAAGCAATGTCTTATTTACTGAAATTGGAAAGCACAGCCGATATTCCACAGAACAGAACCTATGCCCAATCGAACCTCATGAAGGGGTATTATGAACAAAACAATTATGCGAAGACACTGGCATATGCAGATAAGGTATTGGCAACGGCCAACATTGATGATCGCATAAAGAGCGATGCACATGTAATGATCGCAAGGTCTGCCATTAAAACAGAAAATGAGGAACGGGCAGAAAAGGCCTATGGGGAAGTGCTAAAAATTGCGACCGGGGCCCTGGCAGCAGAAGCCTTGTATTACGATGCTTTTTTCAAGAACCAACGTGGAAATTACGAAGCCTCTAATGCTTCTGTTCAAAAGTTGGCCAAGGACTATGCCACCCACAAGGAATGGGGAGGAAAAGGATTGATCATCATGGCCAGGAACTTTTATGGTCTGGATGATGCTTTTCAGGCCACCTATATTTTGGATAGTGTTATATCGAATTTTGGTGAATTTCCAGCGATAGTGGCTGAGGCGAAACAAGAACTTACATTGATAAAAACCAAGGAAGCGGAGCGAAATTCATCTGTTAATCCAGATGGTAACTAATAATGACGAAACACAGTATGTATAAAAATATTCAACTTTCAATTCTGACCTTTCTTGGGGTTCTTTCAGGGGTGTATGCCCAAGAGGAAAAGGATCTTGGGACAGAGACAGTTACCGTTGTGAGGCCTTATACGCCCAGCGTTTCAGATGCTTTTAAAATAAGAGCGGTCCCCCTTTTAAACGATTCCATCGTACTTACTAAAAAGGAGATCAATTACAGCATTTTTTCCGTACCGGTTGCATCTACTTTTACTCCTGCCAAGGGAAAAGCGGCATCCGTTCAGAAGGTTAAACCCGAAAAATTGTATAATTCGTATGCCTCTGTAGGCCTTGGTAATTTTAATAATGCACTGGTAGATTTTTATACCAGCCGGGATATAGACCGGGGCAATGAACGGGTCGACATTGGGCTTACTCATTTTTCTTCAAGGGGCGACCTGGACGAAACACCCCTGGACACCGATTTTTACAATACAAAATTAGACGCTTCCTATTCAAAAAGGGACCGGGATTTTGATTGGGATCTGAATGCAGGTTTACAGCACCAGCGTTACAACTGGTATGGACTTCCGGAAGGGGTTTATGATGAGGCCACAATTTCGGGTATCGATGAACAACAAAATTACTTTAATGCGCAGTTAGGGGGCCATTTGAATTTGGAAGATTCTTTTTTCAAAAGAGTAGAGGTCCTGGGAAGACGTTTTTGGGATGAGGTAGAATCGGCCGAGAACAGGGCCATTTTAAATACAACACTTGAGTTTCCGCTTTCGGAGGAATTGTTCACCATTAAGACCAAAGTAGATTTTGTCAGTGGCGATTTTGTGAATGCCAATGTCAATAATTCAGCCAACGATCCGGCTATTCAGTATTCGTTTTTGCAGGTGGGGATCAATCCTAATATTGAGATCTTACGTGACGATCTAACGTTGAACCTGGGAGCGAACCTGGTCTATGGCATGGATGCCGAAACAAATGAGAATAACTTCTATATTTACCCAACGGTGACTGCTTCCTACCGATTATTGGACGATATCGCCATAGCCTATGGGGGCGTAACAGGGCAACTCAAGCAAAATTCGTATTATAAATTTGTGGAGCAAAACCCGTATGTGTCACCTACCCTAACAATACAACCCACCGATCAGCAATACGATGCGTATGTGGGACTCAAAGGACAGCTTTTTCCGAATTTGAGCTATAATATCAAGGGGTCATATTCGGCAGAGAACAGGAAACCTTTGTATACCTTAAACCCGCAAAATAATTTCCGGAATGATGAAAAAGGGTATTACTACGGCAACTCTTTTGAAGTTTTTTACGATGACGTTAAAACGCTGGGTATTTTTGGCGAGATCAATGTAGACGTTAACCGGAATTTTACCCTGGGAATCAATGCCGAAGTCTACGAATACGATACCGAAACTGATAATCCTGCCTGGAACTTACCCAATTTAAAAGGATCGCTCTTTATGGATTACCAGATCGATAAAAACTGGTTCCTGGGAGCCAATCTGTTCTTTGTTGGGGAACGGGAGGATTTCAGTGCTGAAGTGGTTCAATTTGTATTGCCCTCAGAGTTTCCGGCAACCATTCTGCAACTCGATAGTTATTTCGATGCCAATGCGCATATTGGATATCGACTCAGCGACCAGCTTTCCATTTTTGCGAAGGCAAGTAATATTGCAAATAACGACTATCAGCAATGGGCTAATTTTAGAGTGCAAAGTTTTCAGATCCTCGCCGGAGCCACTTATAAATTCGATTTTTAAGGATGATTCGCCTGTAAATGAGGCTGATACGAAGCCTTCACGTATCTTGAAATGGCCATATATCACTAAAAATTTACCTTTAAACGAAGCCTTATCAGGAAGTTCATCCATAAGTCAGATATTCTTTAATTTTAAGGAATGAATCTATGGGATCCTTCCAATGAACAGAAAATTGAAAATAACTAGCCTAACAACATCTCTACTGGGGATGGTTTTCTGTTTTTCCCAAAACCTCGTCCTAAATCCAAGTTTTGAGGAACATCATAATTGTCCGGTACGGCTGGGGAATTTTGATGCGGATTTGGCTAACTGGAGTGCGCCTACTATGGGTTCTACAGATTACTTTCACGCTTGCAGCGAAGCCATGGGGACCCCCAAGAACTTTAACGGAACCCAGATCTCAGATTTTGGAAAGGGATATGCGGGATTTTATTTGTATGCCCCTGACAATTACAGAGAATACATGCAGGCAGAGCTGGCAGCGCCATTGATCAAGGGTGTAACCTATGAACTTTCTTTTTTTGTGAGTCTGGCAGAACGATCAGACTTTGCGATCAATGAATTTGGGGTGGTTTTTTCCAGGAAAAAACTCGATGTTCAGATCCAAAAGGAACTCTCGAAGATGCAGTTGTACAAGGATAAGGAAAATGATTTCTCTTACCTGGAAATAGGGTATTCCTATTTTGCCAATGATACCAAGGACTGGATGCTGGTATCTACTTCCTATGTAGCTGAAGGGAACGAAAAATATATGATCCTTGGCAATTTTAAGAACAATCCCAAAACCAGGAAATTCCTCTTTAAGAAAGGGGCCAAGCAGGGAGCGTATTATTACGTGGATATGGTATCGCTCATTCCCGAAAATGGTCAGCAAGTAGCGAGTACAATGGAAAGTGAAACGTATACCCTCAACCAAAAACACATGTTCAAACACGTACTATTTAATTTTGATGAGTACCAATTGTTAGATTCAGCAAAAATTGGTCTCAAAAAAACATATGACTTCCTGAATTCAGACCCCTCGCTTCACATCGTCATTCATGGCCATACGGATGGGGTGGGTACCGAGAATTACAATTTGAATCTGTCTAAGAATCGCTGTGAAGCGGTTGCTGCCTATTTTTTGCAGTTGGGATTGCCCAAAGACCGCATTTCATGGCAAGGTCATGGTGGAACGTTGCCCATTGCAGAGAATACCACTGACTCCGGAAGACAGAAAAACCGCCGGGTTGAATTTATTTTGACAAAACAAGAGTAGTCCCCCGGCTAATAATCCGAATAAGGCGTAGGATACAGCAGATGAATATCTATATGATTAACATTGTTATTATACTGTGGATCGCCAATAAGTTCTTTCCATTTGGCAGAAGCAACGAACTCCTTCCACTTGCTATCCCTGGTTTCCATATCTTTAAACGTGGTCATATACATGAGGTTGGGCATATTAGATCCTGAAATTACTTCGCTGTAAAAAACCGCATTGAAGCCCAGGCTATCGAATAGCGTAATTTCACCCCCTTCATTAAACATTTTAACCTTATTTCGAAACAATGCTTCCGTGGGCGATTCATAGCTCCTGAACTCGTACACCCTTTTAGCCCTTTCACCTTCAACCTGGCTTGGTCTCATCATGGGCATATCTTTAAAAGCCTTTAAAAGGACCGATTCCATGCGCTCATAGGGAGGATCGTCATGTGGAGCATTGATAAAAGTCTCGCCCTTTGCGTTATATTCCGAATCTTGTTGGAGTTCTTTGTACAGGGAGTTTAATTCATTTGGGGAGGCGATTGGCATTAGTACAAAGATCTGTCGCAGGCTGTCCTGTACTTCAGGAATAAATTTAAATACTCCTATATTCTTTATATTCCTCCTTTTTAGAGCGGGCAGATACGCTTGCTCCAGGTAGGTATCCACCATCGATTCCTGACTGTCATTCTTAATTGTATAAATGCGAAGCTGGTAAAATTCCCGGTTCTCATCCTGACCTTGTACTGTATTGGGGAGCGAAAAAAATAAGGTCATTCCCAATAAGAATCCTCGAAGCATGTTTGATTTCATTATATGAATTTTTCTAAGTTACC
>CALZFZ010000115.1 GCA_945786965.1 uncultured Muriicola sp.
CTAAACGAATGGGGTGAACAATCTATATAAAAAGTAAAATGGCAAACACGGACACACAGTTTCAGATTATTAGACAGTCTTCATTGAAGGCTGCTATTGACTTCTTCAAAGACAAAGAATACAAGTTAGAAGATGTGATGAGGATTACGATGGCATTCGAAAGTTATTGTATCGATGGTAACTTAGACATTGTATCTAAGTTGAAAAGCAAGTATTGATATGACTATAATCTCCACTCTCTATTTCGGAGGGTGGAGGGGGTCTCAAATGAGACAAAATAAAAAAAAGATAGAGAAATATTTGGATGCTAACATATTTATTTGTATATTAGTACTAAGATATTGTTTAAAGAGAGCAGGGAATGGTAGTTTAACGTAGCCAGTTGCTATAAGACCCTCTCTCAAACAATAAAGACATTATTACGTTTGGTTGTTGTTTAGATTGGGGAGTACGAGGTTGAGATTTTAAACTTGATTTGATTTGATGTAACTGTTTTAATCAGCTTCGTCTCCCCTACCAACCAAAAGAAAACAAGGAGAAAATAAAATGGCAAAGTTACCAACACCAGATTTCGTAAACAATCCAAAGCTCGTACAAGAGTTTGGAACAAAGTGGATGGATAAGTTCTATAAGTTCTATCCACCAAGTAAAGCATATAACATCAAGCCAGGCAGATACAACATTGACTTTGCTTGTATAGGTGGTATCAACGAATCATTCATCATATCAAAGTATGGGTTCGTAATAAACACGGCAGTATTCTATGACTTACGTTCTAAGGATTTCCAGCAATGGAAGTTTAACGATGGGGTCTACTATCCAATAGGTGGAGATGGTGCTGTGAGCATATATAATAAGAGAGATAGGAACAAGAAGACTGAGGCAGTGCATAGATACGATTACACAATGTTATGTAACCGATACCTTACCTCTACAGTATCTGCCTTGACTCAAACATTAGAAAATAACAAGTTTTGGTAACAACATAAACTTTAGATTATATTATAGTTTAGTAAGCTGGTATATCTTGTTTGATTAGTCTCTAACGTATTTCAGCTACTACATAGGGTGGGTTTTTTTCGTATTTCATAACTACTTACTTTGTTTAGCTCATCCTATTAAGACCCTCAAGGCCGTCCGATAAGCCTTGGGGGTTTTTTCGTTATACAATCAAAAGTGATGTTGAAATATATTCTATAGTAAAGGAAGATATAAATGGCAAAGATTAAAGTACAAATACCCGATTACTTCTCAGTAAGGCATTACAAAGCCTTAGGGAACTTCGAACACTTAGATGAGGTAGAGAAAGTAATCCATACATTAGTAGCAACAAC
This sequence comes from uncultured Muriicola sp., assembly GCA_945786965.1. GTDB lineage: Bacteria > Bacteroidota > Bacteroidia > Flavobacteriales > Flavobacteriaceae > Muriicola. Next base: position 1,335 of record CALZFZ010000115.1, read on the forward strand.
CGAACACTCTGAAGAAGAGATTATGAGGTGGTCAATGCACGATATGTTACAAGTATACAAAGGTGTAGAGAATATATTAGGAGAGGTAGACAATACGTTCTATCCAGTGTTTACATTTGGTGATATCACATACGGATTCCAACCAATAAGCAAAATGGCAGTAGGTGAGTGGATTGACCTTGACAATAGATTAGAAGACCCAATAGGTAACCTTGAAGAGATACTCGCTATATTGTATAGACCAGTAGTCAAAGAGAACTTCAAAGACTTAGAGTGGAAGGTAAAGGATTATATCAGACATCTGAAGGGTGAACCAACAAATCTCTTCAAGATGTATGAGGTTGAAGAATATGACGTTGAGAAACGTGATTGGCGGAAGGAGGTATTTGCTGACCTGCCGATTGAATACGCATTGGGAGCATTGCATTTTTTTATAATGTTCGGTCTGCAACTACAAAGAGATTTAGCAACCTATTCCCCCAACATGACCGAGGAGCAGAGAGTGAAGATGATAACGGAGATGGACGAGGTGATAGCGGTCCTAGCATCGCAGAGCACTATGGATGGCTTGCAGTCTTCAGAAACCTTGATACCACCAAAATCCTCCAAATAACAGGAGATAGGACTATAACGGATGTCAACGTCATATTTATATTGAACTGGATATCAATGGAGTCTGAGATAGAAAAAGAGAAAGAACAACAACGGAGATATAATGAAAACATACAAAGAAATAGTAGATAAGTTCGAGAGGGCATCTACATACCATACATTCATACAATCCTTTGGTCATGGGTCATTAGATAAACTCAGCGATGCATCTAATCAACCATACCCATTGTTGTGGCTAAGACCTATATCATCTATTGGGTTACAACCATTCGGACAACGTACATTGACCTTTGAGGTCTATATGTTAGACGTACCGAAGCTAGATAGAACTACCGATACACAAACTATGTCGGATTGTGAACGTACCTTATACGATGTTTATGCTTTCTTTAGAGATGGTGCTGAACAACAAGAGTATGAGATTAGTATGACAACGATTGTGCCGGTTATGGAAGGTTTCCAAGATAGAATGTTTGGTTGGGTAGCAACGGTAGATATCGTAACTGACTCATCAGGCATTACACTATGTAACATACCTACGGAGATATAATGGCTGACTTAGACAACATAAAGGATATAGTTTTAACCTATGCTGACCAGTACGCTCAAGAGATGGCACTTCGTGCTCCAAGAAAGACTGGTAGATTGGCTGACTCATATCGTGGTGTTGCTAAGATGGAGCAAGGTAAGTTTATTATAGAGGTCTTCGGTGAAGACTATGGTATCTACTTAGATTCAGGGGTCAATGGTACTCAACAACCCATACAAAGAAATAGTAGGTCACTCAATCCACCAGGGCAGTTTAAGTCCAAAGTGATTGGTGGTCCTTTACCATTTGGTGCTAGATTTTCAATAGCTCAAAATGGTCTGAAACCTCAACCCTTCCTACAAGATGCGATTGATGTAGTAAATACATCGTTTGTTGCTGACTTGGAAGATGCAGGTGTAAAGGACGTAGAACAATATTTTGACACATTATCTAAAATAGAGGTAACATAAGATGGCAATAACAATAAGACAAGAACCCACAACACCTAATCAGGCCAATGCAGACCTATTGTATGTATTGACCTCTGATAGTTCTTCTAAGGCTCAGTTCCAATATGTTATGGAAGTGAGTGATGGTAGTGATACCTATACATTTAAAATGCAACCCAATCCAAGTAATAAGGCTGTATTTGATATGGGTCATATGGTATCTGATTTCTTAGATACTGACAAACCATTCAAGACTAAAGAAGTAACAGTATCAGAGGGTAGTGCTAAAGAGATATCAACAGTATTCTACGAAGAGTTTGGTACATCTACTACATCTTCAGTTGCAAGATATGGTGGAGTAAGTGGTAGTGGTGTATATGTACTCAACGGAGTAGTAGAACCTAATAGTGGTGATTGGAACTTTGCTTC
>CALZFZ010000116.1 GCA_945786965.1 uncultured Muriicola sp.
ACCATTCAGCAACACGACGTTGTTATCTGTATCTCAAAAAGCGGAAAAACCCCGGAAATTAAAATGTTGGTGCCCCTTATTAAAATTGGCCATAATAAACTGATCGCGATCACAGGAGATACCGAGTCTTATTTGGCAGAGCAGGCCGATTTTGTACTCAATACGTACGTCGAAAAAGAAGCCTGCCCAAACAATCTTGCACCTACCACCAGTACCACTGCACAACTGGTGATTGGCGATGCCCTGGCCATTTGTCTATTAGACCTGCGAGGGTTCAGCAGCAAGGATTTTGCAAAATACCATCCAGGTGGCACCCTGGGAAAAAAATTATACCTCCGGGTTTCAGATATTGCAGCCAATAATATGAAACCACAAGTAGATGTGAACTCGGCAATTAAAAATGTGATCATAGAAATATCAGAAAAAATGTTGGGCGTAACGGCTGTAATTGAAAATGGAATAGTGGTAGGGATTGTCACCGATGGAGATATCAGGCGCATGCTTAACAAGTATGAGAACATCAATGGCCTAACTGCCAGAGATATTATGACTACGAACCCCAAGACCATAGAATCGGATGTTCTTGCTGTTAAAGCACTTAATGAAATGCAGAATAAAGGCATATCACAATTGCTGGTTCAGGATAACAATACCTATGTTGGGGTAGTACACTTACATAATCTAATTAATGAAGGCATACTTTAATGGCAAAGAAAACTAGGGACCCTAATGAGATGTCTTTTCTGGATCATTTGGAGGAATTGAGGTGGCACCTTATTCGGTCTACTTTGGCTATAGTGATCCTGGGAATGGTGGCCTTTTTGATGAAGGACTTTATTTTTGACACAGTCATTTTTGGACCTAAAAAGCCAGATTTTCCCACTTATGCCATCTTTTGCAAGTTGTCAAAAATGCTTGGGTTCAGTGAAGCTTTTTGCAGTAGCGAACCACTGTTTCGTGTTCAAAGCAGGGTCATGGCCGGCCAATTTTCTGCGCATATCTGGACTTCTATCTGGGCCGGTTTTATCGTAGGTTTTCCATATGTTTTATATGAGATGTGGAAATTTATAAGTCCGGGACTCCATGACAATGAACGTAAGAATTCAAGAGGCTTTATTTTCGTTGCTTCCATGCTGTTTTTTATGGGGGTCTTATTTGGATATTACGTGGTATCCCCACTTTCTATCAACTTCTTAGGAAGTTATACCGTAAGTGATGAAGTTTTTAATGATATTGATCTAAGCTCTTATATATCTACGGTAAGAGCCTCAGTGATCGCCTGTGGGCTTATTTTTGAACTACCTATAATCATTTACTTTTTAACCAAAGTTGGATTGGTTACACCAGAGATTTTAAGAAAATACAGAAAAATAGCACTGGTTATCGTACTAATTATCTCGGCCGTTATTACTCCTCCGGATGTAGCCAGCCAAATTATCGTGGCCGTACCGGTATTGATCTTGTATCAGATAAGTATCCAAATTTCAAAAGTTGTGCTCAAAAGGGAAGCTAAAAAAGAGAAAAAATATGCCAAATCAACTTGAAGAATTTAATACCTACCGCTCCAGAATGAACGAAAAGCTTCTTGGAGCCAATAATAAAATAATTAAGCGAATTTTTAATCTCGATACCAATGCCTATGCCGAGGGAGCTTTGGATGCTAAAACCAAGGAATTACTTGGCCTCGTAGCATCTGCAGTACTCCGCTGTGATGATTGCATTAAATACCACCTCGAAAGCTCTTATAACCTTGGTGCGAGCAAGGAAGAAGTAATGGAAACCCTCAGTATTGCAACCCTGGTTGGAGGCACCATTGTGATCCCACATTTACGAAGGGCCTATGAATTTTGGGAGCTTTTGGAGGATCAGGAAGGTTAAAAAAAATGTAATTCCTTTTGCTTCCCTATTAATTACCTTAGTTTTGATCTGTAAAACCTATGAAGCTCAGAGCAGAAAATATATTGAAAGCCTACGGAGGGCGTGAAGTGGTCAAAGGTATTTCCCTTGAAGTAAATCAGGGTGAGATTGTCGGACTTCTGGGACCCAATGGTGCAGGTAAAACCACTTGTTTTTATATGATCGTTGGTCTCATTAAGCCCAATGGCGGCCGAATTTATCTTGACAATACTGAAATTACCAAATTTCCGATGTACAAAAGGGCCCAAAATGGGATTGGTTATTTGGCACAAGAAGCATCTGTTTTCCGTAAACTGAGCATTGAAAAGAACATTTTAAGTGTACTTCAACTCACCAAACTGAGCAAAAAAGAGCAATTCATGAAAATGGAATTGCTTATCGAGGAGTTCGGACTCAGCCATATCCGAAAGAACCGGGGCGACCTTCTTTCCGGTGGTGAAAGGAGAAGAACAGAAATTGCCAGAGCACTGGCTACCGACCCAAAATTTATTCTGCTAGACGAACCCTTTGCGGGTGTAGACCCTGTTGCCGTAGAAGACATCCAACGCATTGTTGCCCAATTGAAAGATAAGAATATTGGTATTTTAATAACAGATCACAACGTTCAGGAGACCCTGGCAATTACAGAACGTTCTTACCTGATGTTCGAAGGGGGTATCCTTAAATCTGGTACGCCCGAAGACCTGGCTGAAGATGAAATGGTACGCAAGGTATACCTGGGGCAAAATTTTGAACTTCGTAAGAAGAAACTTGAATTCTAATTCTTGGCGATTATTAAATTTCCGATCACAATCCCTTAATTATTAATTTCCTGGTCTTTTTATTCGGTTTTAGAGGCACCGAAATTGCTTAATAAAGAACTTATGATATAAAACAGGACAATGGCCGGGATTGCTAAAAATTTCATTGTCCCAATAAGAACCAGACTTACCAGTACAAATATATAGCGAAGAGCATTATCCTTAAAGCTCCAATTCTTAAACTTCATTGCAAAAAGTTCAATGGGCGCATTGAGCAAAAAACTGCTTATCAAAACCACCCCCACTAAAAACCATGGATTCAGGATGATCATATTAAGTTGATCATTGCCGTGATACATAAGGATCAAAGGAAAAGAAATGATAAGGAGCGCATTAGCCGGAGTTGGCAGTCCGATAAAGGAAGATACCTGGTTTTCGTCAATGTTGAAACGAGCCAGGCGGTAGCCAGATGCAAGGGTGATTAAAAAACCTAAAAAGGGAAATATTCCCTCTGCCGAAATCCAGTTCATACTTTCTGTCATTTCCGTCATATGGAGCATATTCCAACCCCCGGTCTGACTCATATTTAATAGTTGGAACATGACAATACCAGGGACAAGGCCACTGGTGATCATATCGGCTAAAGAATCCAGTTGGATTCCTAATTCGGTTTGGACATCCAAAATCCTTGCAACGAGTCCATCGAAATAATCGAATATGATACCCATGAAAAAAAAGAATGCCATTAGATCCCATTGGTTCCAGATTGCAAAGACAACCGCCAAACAACCGCAGAATATATTTAAAAGTGTCAGGACATTGGGAATATACTGCTTCATAATTACGTTGTTTAGCGTAAAAATAGCCAAATTTTTAATCAAGCCCTTTTGTAAGACAATTTATTCAGATATTTGTTACCACTAGAGAAAAAGCCAGTAAATTGGCATAGAAGATGATCCTAAAGCATTATTTTTTCTTATTGCTATTATGCCTATCCACAAGCACCTTTTCCCAGCAAACGTCTTTGTCTGAAAAAGCCATTGTTAGTGTAATCACCTGCGGCGCCGGACAGGATCTATATGCCTCTTTTGGCCACAGTGCCTTTCGGGTGCAAGATAGTGCCCTGGGCATAGACTGGATCTACAATTACGGTACCTTTGATTTTGACACCCCTAATTTCTATATGAAGTTTGCACGGGGCAAGTTGCTATATTCACTTAGCAAGCAACGATTTGAAAATTTCCTATACTCCTATCAATTGGAAAATCGCTGGGTAAAAGAGCAAATATTGAAACTTACGCCAGAAGAAAAGAATGAACTTTTTAAATTCCTGGAGAACAATTATCGGCCCGAAAACAGGTATTACAAGTACGATTTTTTATTTGAAAACTGTTCCACCAAAATGCCTGATGTTCTAAAAGAAGTATTGGGTGAGGGATTGGATTTTAAAGAATACGATAATGCTGCTTCCTTCACATTTCGCGAATTGATACATCAAAATCTCAAGGTAAATACCTGGTCTAGCTTTGGCATCGATCTGGCCCTTGGAGCAGTCATAGATAAAACGGCAACTACGAAGCAATATATGTTTCTTCCATTTTACGTGTTGAAGCAATTAGAAAATAGTGAATTCAATGGTAAACCTTTAGTTTTACGGGAACGAACCATACTTGATTATAATACCCAGAACCGGGGTAATTATTTTACTACTTCCCCCCTATTCTGGTTGTTGATTCTATTTTTATTTACTAGTACCATAACCTATATCGATTTAAAAAACGATTCACGAAGCAGGTTTTTAGATTTTATCCTTTTCCTGGGCACGGGTTTAGTTGGGTTGCTTGTATTTTTACTTTGGTTCTTTACGGATCATCAGGCTACCGCCAATAACCTCAATATACTATGGGCATTTCCATTGAATATTATTGCCGCCTTCTATTTGGTACGCCCCTTTAAAATGCCCAACTGGTTACCAACCTATTTTGTATCACTGATGGGTTTGATGCTTATCCTCACTTTGGTCTGGCTATTTCAATTCCAGAATTTTTCACCGCTGCTTGTGGTAGTATTAGTAACACTTGGGGTCCGATATTCATTCCTGTATTACTATTTCAAAAAATTTGACCCCCACACTCCATGAATTTAGTTTCAGTCGAAAATATATCGAAGTCGTACGGTGAAAGGCGTCTTTTTTCTGACCTGTCTTTTGGGATTAATAAAGATCAGAAAATTGCCCTGATTGCGGAAAATGGCACAGGAAAAACATCTATTCTGGATATTATTTCCGGGCGAGAAAACCCGGATAGCGGGCAGGTTAATTTTCGCAAGGGTACCAGGATTTCCTATTTGGAACAGGACCCGAAATTAGATCCCCAACTGACTATTGAAGAGGCAATATTTGCCTCAGATAACGAAGTATTGGAAGTAATTCGGAAGTACGAAGATGCCTTGGAAAATCCGGAAGATGACAAGCAGTACCAGAAGGCTTTTGAAGCCATGGAACGATTGAATGCCTGGGATTTTGAAACTCAATACAAACAGATCCTGTTTAAACTGCAACTGGAAGATCTTGAGGCCCTTGTTGGAACCTTATCCGGTGGACAAAAAAAAAGGTTAGCATTAGCCAACGCACTTCTAAACCAACCGGAGGTCCTGATCCTGGATGAACCTACCAATCATCTGGACCTGGAAATGATTGAATGGTTAGAAAGTTATTTCTCCAAGGAAAATTTAACTCTTTTTATGGTTACACACGACCGTTACTTTTTAGAACGTGTATGCAATGAAATCTTGGAACTAGATAATCAGCAATTATATGCATACAAGGGCAATTATTCCTATTTTCTTGAGAAGAAAGAAGCACGTGAAGAAAGAGAAGCCATTGAACAGCATAAATCCAAAAGACTATTTAAAAAAGAACTGGATTGGATGCGGAGACAGCCAAAAGCAAGGACCACCAAATCTAAATCACGGATCGATGATTTTTACGAAATTAAAAGCAAAGCACAACAACGCAGAAAGGATCATGTTGTTCAATTAGAGATTAACATGGAACGTGTGGGGAGCAAAATATTGGAGCTTCACAATGTGTCTAAATCGTACCCGGAAAAACCTCTTTTAGAAAAATTCAGTTACAGTTTTTTAAAGGGAGAACGTGTCGGTATCATAGGAAAAAATGGAACAGGAAAAACAACCTTCTTAAATCTTCTGACCGGCTCGGAATCGCCAGATGCTGGGAAGATCGTTGTTGGGGAAACTATCAAATTTGGTTATTATACACAAGATGGTATAGCGCTTAAACCAGGACAAAAGGTGATTGATGTTATTCGGGAATTTGGTGATTATATTCCTCTTAAAAAAGGACGACAGATATCAGCCCAACAACTTCTGGAACGGTTTTTATTCGAC
>CALZFZ010000117.1 GCA_945786965.1 uncultured Muriicola sp.
ATGGAAGAAGAAGGGAAGATCTCATTAGATGATACATTTAGCGAACTGATTCCGGAATATGCAGATACTGACCTAAAAAATGTGACCGTTTTAAAGGCATTAAGCCATTATGGACGGCTTCCTTCCTGGATCGCATTTTATCTGGACACCATGAACAAAAATCGAAAACCATCCGTTGAATTTTACCGGACTTCTCCGGGCGATGGTTTTTCTACTATGGTAACGAACAGGCTGTATTTGGCAGATGCGTATCAGGATTCGATCTACAACCGTATCGGCAGGCAATCTTTAAAATCGAATCGCTATAGGTACAGCGATGTGCCTTATTATGTATTTAAAAGATATATTGAAGATGTATATACGGAGACGCTGGATGTTTTAATGGATAAAACACTCTTCGAGCCACTGGGAGCAAACTTTACAGGCTATAAACCATTGGAGCGATTTGATAAAAACACCATTGTTCCTTCAGAGATCGATAACTATTATAGGTATCAAACCGTTCAAGGCTATGTCCATGATATGGGGGCCGCCATGCAGGGTGGAGTAGGCGGGCATGCCGGTTTGTTCAGCAATGCGAATGATGTAGCCAAGATCATGCAGATGTATCTGCAAGGGGGGTATTATGGGGGCGATCGCTTTTTTCAGTCCAGAACCATTGAAAAATTTAACAAATGTTATTTCTGCAATAAGGAGGTACGCCGGGGCGTAGGATTTGATAAACCGCAACTGGAAGATAAAGGGCCTACCTGTGGATGTGTATCCAGAAAAAGTTTTGGACATAGCGGATTTACAGGTACCTACACCTGGGCCGATCCGGACGAGGAGATCGTCTATGTATTCTTATCGAACAGAACGTATCCCTCATCAACTAATACGTTGCTAATTAAATCGGGTCTTCGAACCCGAATTCAACAGGCGATTTATGATTCTATTATAAAGTAGCAAATAAATTAAACCGTAATTTTGTAGGTATGAAGATAGCTATAGTATGTTATCCTACTTTTGGTGGGAGTGGGGTAGTAGCCACGGAATTGGGGATTGCCCTCGCGAATCGGGGTCATGAAATTCACTTTGTAACCTATAAGCAACCTGTTCGATTGGAACTGTTGGGAAATAATATACATTTACATGAGGTGCAAGTTCCGGAATATCCGCTATTTCACTACCAACCCTATGAATTGGCGCTTTCCAGTAAATTAGTGGATACCATAAAACTATTTGGGATTGAGCTATTGCATGTACATTACGCGATCCCTCATGCGTATGCAGGCTATATGGCCAAAAAGATCCTGGAAGAAGAGGGTATTTACATTCCCATGATCACAACGCTCCACGGCACGGATATAACGCTTGTGGGCAACCACCCATTCTACAAGCCGGCGGTTACTTTTAGTATTAATAAATCGGAAGTGGTTACCTGCGTATCGGCGGATCTGAAACAAAATACACTCGATTTCTTTGAAATTGAGAAAGACATTGAAGTCATTCCGAATTTTATAGATAAAAGGAAGTACAGCATCGAATTTACGGATTGTGAACGCTCTTTAATGGCCAATGAAGATGAGAAGATAATCACCCACATCAGTAACTTCAGAAAAGTAAAACATATTCCCGATGTCATTAAGATTTTTCATGGGATACTGCATGAAATACCAGCCAGGTTGGTAATGGTAGGGGAGGGTCCCGAAAAGGAAAAGGCAGAACTTTTATGTGAAGAATTAGGCATTGCCGAGAAAGTGGTCTTTTTAGGGCAAAGTTCAGAAATAGATCGGATCCTTTGTTTTTCAGACCTGTTTTTGTTGCCTTCGAAGTCGGAGAGTTTTGGATTGGCAGCCCTGGAGGCCATGATCAATAAGGTTCCGGTAATATCGAGTAATACAGGAGGTATTCCAGAAGTAAATATTCACGGGGTTACAGGGTTTTTGAGTAATGTTGGAGACATACAGGATATGGTGAAAAATGCATTATATATTTTAAAGGATCCTAAGACATTGGAGACATTCAAGAAGAATGCATATAAAGAAGCCTTGAAGTTTGATATTCATAACATTCTCCCAATGTATGAGGCCGTATATGAAAACGCCTACAAGGACCATTATAAATCGGTGTATTGAAAAAGGTATGAAACGAATCTTTTTGCTTGTATTAGTGCTAATGATTGGATGTAAAAGTCAAAAAAACACAGAGGAAAAATTGGCTTCAGCCAGCACATATGAGCAGGAAGCACTCAAATTGCTACTTTCCGATAATTACGGAGGTACAGAATATCCTGAGATACAGATCATCAAGGATCAGAAAGCCTTAAAGAAATTCTTCATAGAGATCAACAAAACCAGAAAACCTGGACTGCCTGTTCCGGAGATCGATTTTACAAAGGAAATGGTTGTCGTCTATTGCAGTGGGAAAACTCAAAACCCAACGGGTTCCTCCCTGGTACTTAAAAAAGAGTCGGATACTGAAAAAGTACTGGGGATACAAAAGGTTGAAAATCAAGAATATATCGCTACTTCAGCCATTATATTTCCATTTAGCGTTTATAAAATACCACTCACCGATAAGCGCATCGTTTTAGAGCCCATTCAATAATTTTTTCATAGGAAAAGTATACCGTTTGCCGAAAATTTCGGCGGATAAAAGGCCTTTATTTCTAAAGAAATTAAGTCGTCTTAAATTTGTAGTAAGAGAACCCAAAATCTTACTGTTATGAAAACCTATAAGCATCTACTGACTGCTTTGCTATTGCTAGGCTCTTTTAGCCTGTTTTCCCAGGATACCATCGTTTTAACTTCCAAAGACAGCCTTGTACAGCGTTCCTGGATGGCCGGTATTGGCTGGAACTTTATAGATGACTCAGGGGATGCCTTTAATGATGTAACAACCATAAGGGACCAATGGAACGGTGTAGCTTTTCCGTCAAGAATCAGCATAGGCCGGTATTTTAAAAGCGGCTTAGGTATTGAGGCCATAGCATCCTACAATCGTTATAAAAAGGGGAATACAATTGATGGGGTCATCAACCCGGATTTTAAGGATTACTTTTCAATAGATTCCAGGTTGACTTATGATCTGAATAAGCTTATAGGCCAGACTGCCTGGTTCGATCCCTATGTGGGGGTTGGATTGGGTTATGCCGACGCGAATGATGTCCCCAGAGGGACGTACAATGCTGTTATCGGATTCAGGACCTGGTTTTCGGACCATTGGGGATTGGATTTCAGTTCGAGTGGTAAATGGTCATTTGGCAATGAGGCCAGTAACCATATCCAGCATGCCGTTGGTGTGGTGTACCAGTGGAATATAGAAAAGGGACTCACAAAAAAAGGGGAGGAGAAGGTCGCTTTACTTGAAGAAATGGAAAAGATGTTGCAACGGCAAAAAGATTCGCTTGCGGTTGTAAAGCGAGCTGAGGAAGAGGCCGCAGCATTGGCAGATCGTTTGGCCAGGGAGAAGGAAGCTGCTCTGGCAGCTCAGGAACTAGAAAAAAGAGCATTGGATGCCAAGAATGTAATGCAAAAAGCTCTTGATGACCTGGGACCTGTATATTTCGCGTTTGATTCGAGTTATCTGAATACAGAAGCTAAAACTATGTTGGATAGTGTAGCCATATTAATGAACAATAATCCTGATTATAATTTTCAAATAGGGGGTCATGCCGACTCCAGGGGCACAGACCAATATAATCTTTGGCTATCCGAACGCAGGGCGAAACGAACCGTTGAATATCTTTTAGCCAAAGGAGTTGGCCTTGATCGTTTAACATACAATGCATTTGGGGAATCCCAATTGGTGAATGAATGTGGGGATGGGGTGCATTGTAGGGATCCAAAGCATCAATTGAATAGGAGGTCCGACTTTGAAGTGATAAATTATTAATATTTATGATAGTATATTTGCTAATAGATCACTAAACAATTGTATACTTCATTAAATTTACAAATGTGATTGTTGAGAAGAATTTGAGTTTAAATATTTGTGATCTATATTTCAGAAATCTTGAATATTTCACCTGCAACCAATATCAATTTTTAAAAGAGATATGAAAAATATTTTAGTATCCGGTACATGTGGATTATTCAGCAAAGGATTTTTAAAAGAATATTCTATGAAATAATACTGTTAGTCGTAATTAACTTTTAAAATTGAAGTGGTTTGGAAATGCAAAGAATTAAGATTATGTGTTATTTTTCAAATTATTTTCCTAATAATTCTGATTCGTACTTTTGTTTCAAGTGTTTTGCAATTACTTCAGCAATCAGGCTTCTACCATGATCATTCCAATGCCAGTCATAAATTAATGTAGTCGGCTTCTTACTTTTATTAAAATTTTCTGAGAAATCTAGATATTTAATATTATTGGCCTTACAATAATCTAAAAATAGAGCACTTGTTTTTCTTGAATCCAATAATATCGAAGACTTATTTTTATCGAAGCCATATAATTTAACGAGACTTTTAAAATTTTCTAAATAATTTAGATCTCTCAGTCGCTTTTCTTGTGCTGACATTACTTCAAGTTCATTCGTTTTATAGCCTTTTTTGTCCTTAATAAATGCTTTACCAGTAACCAATTTTTTTAAAGGTTCTAAAATGCCTATTTTGGAACCGTAGGCTAGAATTTTTATATTATCTCGCAACCTGAATAACGGGGACTTTAACTTATTAATCCTATCATAATTAGGAGTGTAGGAGGCTCTTTTCAGATCATTTTCAAAGTTCAGGTATATTATTATTTCATCAATTAATAAAAAGTCTTCTTTATAACTGTTTATAAGATATAATTGATTTGCTAAATCGTATCCTCCAATGCCATA
>CALZFZ010000118.1 GCA_945786965.1 uncultured Muriicola sp.
CTACGAACAAGATCCCGGAATAGACATTCAATTGGTGCCGGTGGGAATCAATTATGAGGCTGCTGCAAAATTCCCGGATCGAGTTGCATTTTATTTTGGAAATCCCGTTGGCTCCCGGCATTACTATGATATAAACAATCCTGTTGGTTCAACCATGGCTTTAAAAAATAAGGTCGCTGAAGATTTAAAACAGCTAACCGTACATATTGAAGCCCTTGATCACTACGATGATATAACGACCCAATTGGATAAGTTGAAAGTTAACTATCTAAAACCCGGGGAGGTGAATAAAGTTATAGCCAATTTTAAAATACCAAAAAATTCGCTTATAAATCTGGAATCAAATAGAAAGTACAAGAATTTCTTCGATTATGTTTTTCTGATCCTGAATGCACCCATCCTACTTATCTGGAGAGTCGTGTTTAAAAGCAAAATTGAAGAAGTAGAATTTTTAAGTACGTTTCGATTTGCATTTGCCTTTATCATGATGCCCATATTCTATGTGGTGCTGTGGTTACTATCGAATCTGTTCTTTGGAGCTTCAACATCTATCCTTATTCTCTTTGCCCATTTTGCCGTCAATCTCGCATATGTGAAATTACGTTGAAAATAAAACTCCCCTCATTTGAGGGGAGTTTTAATTGACGTTTTACATCATCTGTCCAAAAAATATGGCGTTCATGAGCAATTTATTGGTGCCATACCAAAAAGCTCTGAAATTGGTATTGTCCGTAAACAAGACTACCCGGCCTTGCCCCATTCGCTTTACTTTAAAAGGGACACTATTTTTTAGGAGTTTCTCGTTCTCTTCAGATATATAACCACTAACCAAAGGATTGCCCGTGTATTGAATGGGATTGTTGTAACTATCCTTTTCGGGCTCCAGATAGATGTTGCTGTTCCTGAAAAGGGCCAGTTTACTATTCTTAAAACCAAAATTTATGGGATGAGACCGGTCTATATTGGTTTCAAAAATAGCACCGCCGGTTACCTGGGCTCCCAGGAAATCGTTCTTCTTGCCAAAAGAAACGTTCTTAGCCACCAATGTATCCTTTTTAAACTCCAACTCCATGAATTTTTGTTTGTCCAACCAATTTGCAACGGTCCTGTATCCAATAAGCGTTCCACCACCCTTTACCCATTCCATAAGCTTTTCTGCATCTTTTTCACCAAGCGAACTACCTCCAATACTGGGAATAATAATGTCCGTATAGCTGCTTAGGTCTGTTCTGCCAAAATACTCGGTATCTATTTTCGTCAGTTTTATATCATAGCGTGTATCGAATAAATGCCAGATCTCACCAGCATCGTACGATCTAATACCACCCCCGACCAGGATAGCGATCTTCTGTTTTTTTACAGGTTCAAAATCGCCGCTTCCCAGATCGATCCCCTGGGTGACACCTGTGCTCACTGCGGTTATCGATATAGCACTTTCCTCAGCAACTTCTTGTAGAAATTTATGCAAGGCATCCGGACTTAATTCCTGGTTCTGAACCGGGATCATCACCGTGCCATAGTCATAGGTAATGCCATTCATAGTAAATGGATACTTCGCAACTTTGGCCCTGATATCCTTATTTACAATTTTGTTCAGGGCTTTAGGCGTATAGTATTCATGCCATTCAAATAAATAGGCGTAGTTACTTTGTCGGTCTACAGAACCAACAATCGGTTTAAAATCTGTTATTTCTGCCCCGGCATTTGAAAGTGAGGGCAATTCCGCATAATCTAAATTAAAAGACAAGGGAAAGGTCCAGGCAGAAATATCATAGAATAGACTATCTGTAAAAGTGGTCCGTTTTTCGAACATCGCCTTTATGAGCCGGTGATTTTTCTGATTCAAGGGTACTACATAGCTGCTTCCTTTTTTATACATTTTACCGCCTATGGTCGCATCCTGATTCAGTTCATGAAATTTAATGTTTTGACGGTTGAGTATTTCGGCCAAATGCCATGTCTTTGCGGCGTCTTTATGATCGCCAAACACAATGGCCTTGGTTTTACTTCTTGCGGCCTCGTTGCGTAAGTCATTATAGAAATCGCGCTGATAGGATAATATTTTTGTTCTCATATTTCTAGCTGCTTCCACAGTTGAAAGTGCCGTGGTGAACTGATTTCGTATGGTAAAGGGGAAGGTAAGAAGTCCGTTCTCGCTTTCCTGTATATGTCCTCGTGAACTTGCTTGTTCAAAAAGGATCCCAATACTTCCAACTACATCCGGGAAGGTAGAACCCTTACCGTAATAGTAGTCATCGTAATTTTCTTCAGAGTAATAAAGTGAGCCGATCTTATCCAGGGCTTTGGCATGGTAGGTGCCAATTTCGGCCGTTAATTCCTGGTTCATTTTAGGCGTTAGCGGGTGTACCCTGGATGGTTCGCCAGGTTGATAAAAGAAGGTAGAATTGGTCCCCATTTCATGGTGATCTGTTAAGATGTTAGGCAACCATTTATGGAACGTTTTTATGCGAGCCCGGCTTTCGGGTAGTTGCACAGGAAGCCAGTCCCTGTTAATATCGAACCAGTAATGATTGGTCCTTCCGCCAGGCCATACTTCATGGTATTCACGTTCATTTCCGTCCGAATTGAGATTCATACTCCTATTGGTATTAGCCCAGTACGCAAATCGTTGTAATCCGTCAGGATTATAAGAAGGATCCATAAGGATCACGGTCTTATCCAGCATTTCTTCTATTTCAGGGCCCTGGGCTGCAGCCAGATAATAGGCATATGCTAAACCGGCGTTGGCACCACTGGGTTCATTTCCATGGACTGAAAACCCCTGATACACTACAATTGGCATATCTTGAACATTCAGAGAGTTACCACCATTTTCACTGAGGGATATGTGCTGTGTTCTAATCTCTTCCAGTCGGCTGTGATTTGCCGGGGAAGTGACCGTAAGTAGCAGTATAGGTCTTCCTTCAAAGGTAGCTCCCCTGTTTTCAATGGTAATTCTATCACTGGCCTTGGCCAGTGTTTGCATATAGAACATAAGCTTATCATGGGTTACATGCCATTCGCCAACTTCGTGGCCAATGATATCGGCAGGTTTGGGAATTTTTTCATCATAACTGAATTGTTGAGGCAGATAGTAATCCAAGGACAATGATTCCTGGGCATTGCTGATGTAGGTGCACATCAAAAGAAATAAGAGTACAATTTTTTTCATTCGTTTGTTTTTAAGGTTGCTAAATTTAGGTATTAAGGGGAGTAGAAACAAGTTAGAATTCACTTATTTAACTTCATTAGCATCCATAAAAAAAGACCTTTTTTCAAAGGTCTTTTATGATACTTATTTTTTAGATCGAAGTTTAAATATCGTCGAAATCTACATCGGTAAAGTTATCGATAGGTTTATCTTTTTTATTTTCAATGGGTTCTTCTTTCTTAAAATCTTTTTGGTGTCTTTCGGAGATTACTTCTTGTCCTTTCTCTTCAATAATGTAATCCATCATTTCACCTACATTTTCTCTGAAAGCTTGAAAATCTTCTTTATAGAGATATATTTTGTGTTTCTTGTAGTGGAAGGAACCGTCATCATGAGTAAATTTCTTGCTCTCCGTGATCGTTAGGTAGTAATCCCCGGCTTTTGTGCTCCTTACATCAAAAAAATAAGTTCTTCTTCCTGCTCTTAAAACTTTTGAGAATATTTCCTCCTGATCCATTAAATCTTTGTCACTCATAATGTCGGTGCTAGTTAATAGTTGGTATAAAGTCATCAAAAATGTGAAAAAAAACCTAATTCAGCAACATTTTTCTAGTTTTCTTTCTCGGACAGCTGATGCATATAAAGTTCCTTATAATATCCTTCTTGTTCAATTAGGAGATCATGGGTTCCTTGTTGAATAATCTCTCCATGATCTAAAACTATAATTTTATCCGCATTTTTGGCGGAGGATACACGATGGCTAACGATAAGCGTTGTTCGGTTGCGCGATGCCTGTTTTAAGTTGTTTAAAATAGCCTCTTCTGTTTCGGTATCCACGGCCGACAAACAATCGTCGAACAAATAGATTTCAGGATCTTTTAAAAGGGCCCTGGCGATGGATACACGCTGTTTTTGACCCCCGCTTAGTGTTATGCCGCGTTCGCCCAATACCGTATCGTACTTCTTTGAAAAGCCCATTATATTTTCATGGACAACTGCTTTTTGTGCAACTTCTATGATCTCCTCCTTCGATGCCGATTCTTTTCCAAATCGGATATTGTTAGATATGGTATCGGAAAACAAAAAGGCATCCTGGGGTACGGCCCCGATAGCACCGCGTAGGTTTTCCAGGTTTAGATGCTTTAAAGGGGTGCCATCCATAAGGATCTCACCGGAGGTAACGTCATACAAGCGCGCTACGAGGTCCAGGATAGTAGATTTTCCGGAACCGGTTTTTCCAATGATCGCCACAGTCTCACCGTCATTAATTTGAAAGGAAATATTTTTGAGGGCCGTAATATTTGTGTCTTCATAGGTAAAGGTCACATTTTTAAAAGTAATTTGTCCTTTTACGGGGGTTTCCTCCACAACTTCATTCTTAATATCGGGCTGCTCTTTCAGGAATTCATTGATACGCTTCTGCGATGCTTCTGCTCTTTGTACCAGTGAAGTAAGCCATCCTACAATAGCTACCGGCCAGGTGAGCATATTCACATAAAGAATGAACTCCGCAATAGTCCCGATGGACGCTATTTCACCATTTATATATTGCTTACCCCCAACATAAATTACAAAGATATTGCTGATCCCAATTAACAGGATCATCAAAGGGAAGAACCAGGCGTTTACCTTTGCTAGGTCCATGCTTCTATCCTTTCCTTCAATGGCAAGGGTACTTGCATCGGCATTTACTTTCGGTTCCAAACTATAAGCTTTGATAACTGAGATACCGGAAAAAGATTCTTGGGCAAATGTGGACAGTGTGGATAAGAATTCCTGCACCTTGGTGCTTCGTTTATGAATAATTCTGCTGATCTGATAGATCAGAACAGAAAGTATTGGAAGCGGCAACAACGAATAAAAAGCAATGGTGGGTGCCTTTATGAACATCAAAGGGATAAGGCATACGAACAGCGTCAGGGTTTGTATACCATACATAATGGCCGGACCCGCATACATACGAACCTGGCTAACATCTTCACTGATGCGGTTCATAAGATCGCCGGTACGATTCCTTTTGTAAAAATTCAGATTTAGTAACTGGTAATGGTCAAAAACCTCATTTTTTAGATCGTATTCTATATAACGGGAAACATTGATGATCGTTTGCCGCATTAAAAATGTGAAAAATCCTGAAAGTAATGCTGCCCCAACAATGATCAGAATGTATTCTAACAGCAGCGATTTGGCTTCGGGTTCTGGCATTAAGCCCCCCATATATTTCTCAACAACCTCAATGGAATTTTTAACATACGAGGGCATAACCAGCTGAAAAACACGCGCTATGATGGTTATAATGATGCCCAGAAATAACTTAAACCAATATTTTTTAAAGTATTTATTGAGATGCTTAAGTTCTTTCATTGCCCGGTTGGCTCAAGTTGTTGTTTTTGTGGTGGAGCAAAGATAGCAGATTCACTGTAAATGAACTGTTATAAAATTTATAAGATAAAACAGGTTTATTTTCGGTTGCCATGTAAAATAGATTCTTATTTTTGCGGCACTATTGTATCCACGTCAATAAAGTTCTTTTAAAATGCTTACAAGAAGGCAGCTCCGGGTTAAAGTAATGCAATGCATTTATGCATTGACCCAGTCTCAGGACGATTCCCTTAAAAAACAGGAGAAATTTTTAAAAGTAAGCATCGATAATACCTACACTTTGTATTTAGTAATGCTCAGTCTCTTAAAAGAGCTGTTTGCCATGGCTCAAAACCATGTAAAACACGATACAAAGAAATACGTTACAACAGAATCAGACAGTTATCCGGATAAGGAAAAGTTTCTCAAGAACCAGTTACTGCAACAAATTGTTTCCAACAAATTGCTTACCAAGGAGCTGGCCAAAAGAAAGATCGGGCATTGGTATCTAAATGCAGATTACGTCAAGATTATTTATAAGGCTATTGTCACCAGTAGATTGTATTCCCTTTATATGTCAAAAGAGGACAGTACATATGGTGAGGACAAAAACCTGATCATTGATCTCTTTAGAGAAGTAATTGCACCCAATGATAAATTATATGAATTCTTTGAGGATGATGAACTGACCTGGGTTGACGATATTCCCCTGGTTAACACCTTTCTTTTAAAGATGTTAAAAAATGCGAAAACAGAGCAACCGGAATCTTTTTTCCTGCCTCAATTAGTTAAAGATCAGGAAGATCTGGACTTTGCGAGTACACTGCTCACTAAAACCCTGCTAAATAATAAGATGCTCGAAAATGAGATTCAGGCCAAAACTCCGAATTGGGATAAGGATCGAATTGCTGATATTGATGCAATTCTCCTTAAAATGGCCATTTGTGAACTATTGCATTTTCCTTCCATTCCGGAGCGGGTATCCATTAACGAATACCTGGAGATCGCCAAGGAATACTCAACACCCAAAAGCAGTATATTTATAAATGGCATTTTAGATAAGCTCGTTAAGGAATACAAATCAGAAGGAAAACTTAAAAAAACAGGCAGAGGGTTACTGTAAGCAAATATTCCTTAATTTTGCAGCAAATTATTAAAACCTTATTAGTATGAAAAGAATATTCATAGCCTTTAGTGCCATTGCATTAGTTGCATTCGTATCATGTAAAGAAAATGCAACCAGTAAGATAAATGCTTCTAATGTTGAAGTAGCAGCCGAACGGGATGCGGCAGCCAAGAATTTACCTGTAATGTCCTTTGAAAAATCGGAACATGATTTTGGAACCATTGAACAAGGTGCCGCCCAGGAAACGATTTTTGCATTTACCAACACAGGTAATGCCCCGCTTATTATAACAAATGCCACCAGTAGTTGTGGTTGTACAGTTCCGGAGTATCCTAAAAATACGCCTATTGCACCAGGTGAATCCGGTCAGCTATTGGTAAAATTTAACGGATCCGGTCAAAACCAGGTTACCAAGACCATTACTGTTTCCGCTAATACTGAGAAGGGATCAGAAATATTGCGAATAAAGGCTTTCGTAAATCTAAAAAATGGAACTACGCCAGCTGCATTAGGCCCGGTAAAATAATTCATAACTAAGAATATATAGTACTATGGGAGATATAGGACAATTCCTTCCAATGATTTTGATATTTGTGGTAGCATATTTTTTTATGATACGCCCACAAATGAAACGCCAGAAAGATGAGAAGAAATTTTCGGCGGCCCTGAAGAAAGGAGACAAGATCATTACCAAAAGTGGCCTTCACGGCAAAATAGTCGACATCAATGATAAGGATCTTTCTTGTATAATTGAGACCATGGCAGGTAGGCTCAAATTTGATAGATCTGCTATTTCCATGGAAATGAGTAAAAAGTTAGCAGTACCTGCTAAAGCAAAATAGGCCCAGTATTCAAATACTACAAAAACACCGATATTTAATCGGTGTTTTTTTATATGCTTTTGTAGCTTAGGCAGATCGACTTGTGATCAGCAATTTTTGTATTTGTCGTGAAGTCCAATGCTCTTCTTGATCATTGGAAGGATTTTTTCCAGCCTTGATATTTTCGTTTTTTCCTGCTTCGCTTCTGCAATATACTCGCAGAATTCGCGCTGCTTGTAGGGTGTGTACTGTTTAAAAAGACTGTCCATAGCGGGGTCTTTTTTTAGTGCTTCTTTCAAAATAGGCGGCATGATCGTTGTTTTTGATCTTACAGGGGCCAGTTGCAACCCCTTTTTTTGGTTCTCAATAGCCTCAAGCATATACGCCAGGACCAATTTTTGATCTATCTTATCGATGGAATTGAATTTCCAATGTCGCATAGATTTGGTTTTACCCTCTTGTGCATTTTCCAAAACATTGTTTGGGTCTTTTAGAAAAACGCCATTAAAGAACCAGATGCCGAAATACGACTTAAAGGACATGATCCCCAGTACATTCTTATTGTTTATGGTATACACAGGGGCTCCCCATTTAACCGTTTCCTGGAGTTCCGTTTTTAGCACCAATGCCCTAAGAAGTTGAATGCCATCCCTGAAGGGGCTTTCTTTTGAATAGAATAACTCTATTTTATCGCTTATAGTTGCCACAGATCCAATTAATTGCGTGCTGTAAGTTCGCAAATTTTCACGATAACATCAACTGCTTTGGCCATGCTTTCCACTGGAACATATTCGTATTTTCCATGAAAATTATGTCCGCCTGCAAAAATATTGGGACATGGTAATCCCTTAAAACTCAGTTGAGAACCATCAGTACCACCCCGAATCGGTTTTATGATAGGGGTTATACCGAGAGATTCCATAGCTTCCTTGGCAATTTCTACAATATGATACACCGGTTCTACTTTTTCCCGCATATTATAATACTGATCTTTGAGTTCTATTTCAAGAGCATTGTGGTGTTGCTTATTCAGATCATTTACAATATCCTGTATCAACTGTTTCCTTTCAAGAAATTTCTGTTTGTCATGATCCCTGATGATAAGTTCCAGTTCGGCATGCTCTATGGTACCTTTAAGATGATGGATATGATAAAATCCTTCCCTGCCCGAAGTATGTTCAGGAACCTCGTTATTTGGGAGTCGGTTCATCACTTCTGAAATAATCCCGATCGCATTTACCATTTTCCCTTTGGCATACCCGGGATGCACACTTTTACCTGCAACCTTTATAGTGGCACTGGCTGCGTTGAAATTTTCATATTCCAATTCCCCTATCTGACTCCCATCCATGGTATATGCCCAGTCCGCTCCGAATTTCGCAACATCAAAATGATGGGCTCCTCGACCTATTTCTTCGTCCGGGGTGAATCCAATCCGTATGGTACCGTGCTCTATTTCCGGATGCTTTACGAGATATTCCATGGCACTAATGATCTCGGTAACCCCAGCCTTGTCATCCGCGCCCAATAGGGTAGTGCCATCGGTGACGATCAAGGTCTTACCCAGGTACATTTTTAAGTCCTCAAAATAACTTGGCGCAAGCACAATATTCTTTTCTTTATTCAAAATAATGTCCTTCCCATCGTAATTATCGATGATCCTGGGGTTCACTTTGGTACCTGAAAAATC
>CALZFZ010000119.1 GCA_945786965.1 uncultured Muriicola sp.
CGGTAAGCAATTCATAAGAGATGGTATTTGCGTAGGCTGCAAACTGTTCTGCAGACTGGCCTTTACCAAAGACAATAACCTCATCTCCTTCATGGCATTCAATTCCGGTAATGTCGACCATGAGCATATCCATACATACGTTTCCGATGATTGGAGCTTTTTTACCATGGATAAGCAATGAGGCCCGGCCATTGCCATATTGCCTCCCGATACCATCTGCATGTCCCAATGGAATGGTGGCGGTTGTTCTATATCCCTTGGATCGATAGGCTCTGTTGTATCCTACACTTTCATTGGGCGCTATCTTATGGATCTGAGAAATAATGGTTTTTAAAGAGGCAACTTGTTTGAGTTCCTTATCGTATTCCTCATCACTTGTATACCCATACAAGCCTATCCCGCTTCGGGCCATATCCCATTGGGCCTCCGGATAATTGAGAATACCAGAAGTGTTCAACATATGTTTTAAGGGTTTGTAGTCTAGCTCTTTTTCCATTGCCGCTACAATCTTTGCGAACCATTCAATTTGGGTTAGTGAAAATTCTTTTTCATTCAGATCTTCCGAGGCTGCCAAATGAGAAAAAATGCCCTGGATCTTTAGGACAGGGCTTTCCTTTAGGTGCTTGGATATGTAATCTACATCGTTCTCCCAAAACCCAAGCCGGTTTAAGCCGGTATTGAACTTGAGATGTACCGGATATCCTTTTTGTTTGGCATTTTTTACAGCTGCGATAAATTCCCTTAGCATCCGGGGACTATAAATACTTGGTTCCAGGCCATGATTTATAAGCTCTTTGAAATTCACAACCTGGGGGTGCAGTACTAGGATGGGTTTTTGGATGCCAGCTTCCCTTAAAAGTATGCCTTCCCTGGTATAGGCCACTGCGAAATAATCGACTTCTAGGAGTTCTAATTTTTTGGCAATTGCTACCATATCACTGCCGTATCCGGCAGCTTTTACCACAGCCATAAATTTCGTTGAAGAATTGAGTTTTGAACGAAGAAAATGATAGTTGTGTTCAAGGGCATTAAGATCAACTTCCAATACGGTCTCTCTGACTTTGGACATACAATTTAAATTAAGCCTATTCTTAAATACATGCGCTGATCTAAAAGCATATGATGTTGGTAAATGGAAATTCGCTCGTCTTATTATTTGGATTTGGTAGTTTTGTTCTTCGGTGGATTTGTATTTAAAACCTCTTCGGCTTGCACCTCCAACTGACTAATTTTTTCCTTAAGCATAGCTTTGTAAAAGGCCGCCCTGCTTAATGGTTCATATTCTTCAATTTCCCCCAGCAACACCAGGTTGTCATTATCGGACTTTCTAAAACTATAATTCGCCAGATTTCCGGTACGGGTACAAATGGCATGCACTTTCGTGACATATTCCGCAGTAGCCATCAGCGCAGGCATTGGTCCAAAAGGATTGCCCTTAAAATCCATATCCAGCCCGGCCACAACTACCCTAATTCCTTTATTTGCCAATTCATTGCAAACGGTTACTATCTCATCATCAAAAAACTGAGCCTCATCAATTCCTACAACATCACAGTCGTCTGCCAGGATTCTTATATTGGCCGCAGACTGCACGGGCGTTGACCGAATTTCATTTTCGTCATGTGAGATCACCTTTTCTTCATGATAACGGGTATCAACGATTGGCTTAAAGATCTCAACCTTTTGCCTTGCAAATTTTGCACGTTTTAACCTTCTGATGAGTTCTTCGGTTTTCCCTGAAAACATGGACCCACTGATTACTTCTATCCAGCCAAATTGTTCTTTATGATTAACAGTATTTTCGAGAAACATTTTGTAATTTTACACGAAATTTCACAATTTCATCGTTAATTATAAACAGCTATAAAAGTATTAAAAAAGATAGACCTTTAAAGGGGCGGTAAAAGAAAAAGAAATGAAACGCAAATTGAAAGAGGAATTGGTAAAATTGTCGACGGACATAATTACTTCTCATGGTGTAAATGATATTCCTGAATTGTATGAAACGGCGAAGAACTTATATGAAAAGCTTGCGGTGCTAAAATTCATAGAAGAAAAACTTAACGATATAGAGATCGATGTTTCCAAGAATGTGATAGCCGCAAAGTTTGAAAAAATGGCAAATGCCGTAATGGCAGAAAACAGGTCAATTCCTGAGAGCAATCCTCATAGCGAAGATATAATTACCCCGGGGATAGATACCATAAAAGACATGGTATCGGAAATGCCAAACGACATCAACATAGAACAGCTTTTTGCAGAATTTGTGGCCAAAACAGAGATTCTTAAAAATGATAAGGAAGAGGTAACTCCAAAAATTGCAACTGATAAAAAAGAAGAGAAACTTCAATCTTTAAATGATAAATTGACCACCAAAGAGATCTCGGTAGGCTTAAACGACCGTTTGGCTTTTGTTAAACACCTGTTCAAAGAGAACACAGAAGATTTTAACAGGGTAATCTCACAATTGAATACCATTGAGACCGAAGACCGTTCCGTTGCGTTTATCGAAAATATGGTGAAACCGGAATATGACCATTGGAAAGGAAAGGAAGAATATGTTACCCGTTTCATGACCTTGATCGAGCGACGATTCTCATAAGGTAAGCTCAAAACATATATTTAATGGCCGAAAGTTGAAACATCAGCTTTCGGCTTCTTATTTTTACATCACCAATACCTCGTTTCATGGGAAAGCTATATATCGTTCCAACACCAATTGGGAATTTGGAAGACATCACCCTCAGGGCCATTAGAATTTTAAAGGAGGCCGATCTTATTTTGGCTGAGGATACCCGTAATAGCGGGAAGCTTTTAAAACATTACGAGATCAATACCCCCATGCAGAGCCACCACATGCATAACGAACACAAAACCGTGCCTCGCATTATAGAAAAATTAAAATCTGGAGAAACCATCGCCCTTATTTCTGATGCGGGTACCCCGGGGATCTCCGACCCCGGATTTTTGCTCACCAGAGGCTGTATCGAGGCAGGAATACCAGTAGACTGTCTGCCTGGTGCAACTGCTTTAATTCCGGCCTTGGTGAATAGCGGCCTCCCCACAGATCGATTTTTATTTGAAGGGTTCTTACCGGTAAAAAAAGGGAGACAGACAAGGCTACAGGCCCTGGCGGAAGAACCAAGAACCATGGTCTTCTATGAATCGCCCCACAAGCTTCTTAAAACCCTTGCGCAGTTCATTACCTGTTTTGGGGAAGACAGGCCCATATCGGTTTCGAGAGAACTGACGAAACTCTATGAGGAAACTGTGCGTGGAACGTTAGCTGAGGTTTTGGATCATTACACTTTGAATCCGGCGAAAGGAGAACTTGTACTCGTGGTGGCCGGCAAGAAATAGATAAACGGCGTGTATCTAAAAATTGTATTTTGGCGTTTATGATAACGCCCTGGGCTATATCCCTCTTTACCGTTGTTGCAGTCTATTTTTTAGACCGATGGGAGAACAAGCATATTAAATCGCTTTTCGATTGGGTACCCGCAATTCTTCTTGCGTATATCATCCCCGCCATCATATCGCATACGTTTAAGGTCGATTATTCACAGGCTTCTATTCACAATTACAGCAGGGATTATTTTATTCCTTTTGCCATCATCGCGGTTATGAGCAGTCTCTCCATTGGGCAACTAAAAGCCATAGGATGGAAACCGATATTCCTTTTTGCAAGCGGATCTCTTTTTATTGCTATTTTTCCTTTAATACTCGGTATATCACTCTTAGAAACAGACCTGGTATCCCAAACCCTGGTCCTGGAGGGATATTGGAAGGGAATACCACCTATTGTAGGTAGCTGGATCGGAGGGAGTACGAGCCAGCTTGTTTTGAAAGAACTGGTGAATTGTCCGGAAGATATCTTTCTTTCAGTCCTGGTGATGGATAATATTCTGGTGAACATTTGGACCATCCTTATGTTTCAATCCATAAAAAGCAGCGATATCATCAACAAAAAATTAAAAATCACAGATCGGGGCATACCGGACAACCTGCGACCAGGCAGCCAAAATCCGCTACCTCCATGGCTCGCTTTTTTAATATTGGCAGGGATGGTTTTTCTGTGCAATTATATATTGGATAGTTTTATCGGGAAGATTATTCTGCTTTCCGTGATCGGATTAGCTATTAGTAATTTGTTGCCAAAATGGAATTTTGGATTTGCCCTAAAGCTGGGGGGTGTTCTTATCCTGATTGTCATGGCCATCTTAGGTTTAAAACTGCAGTTTGCTACCCTTGGATTTAACACAGAATTCCTCCTTTTTCTGGTGATTTGGCTAACAGGCCATTTTATATTTATGATGGTGATCGCCAAACTCCTCAATATTAACATGGCCTGGGTACCTATTGCCAGTATGGCCAATGTGGGCGGAATTGCCACTGCTCCGGCTGTAACAGCAG
>CALZFZ010000120.1 GCA_945786965.1 uncultured Muriicola sp.
TCTGTCGTAATTTCTTACTAAAGTATTCTGATTATTCAACATTACTCAATGATTGTTGTGAACCTGTTAAAACTAGTTGTGAGTATCCCTTTTCACATGGAAACCCTGACAAAATCAGATGTAAAGTAAGAAAAAACTTACAATAATATTATATTACTAATCAATTAATTCAATAATAAAATATAGGAAAGCTATGATGTTAGATTATTTGTAACGCCTTATTTTACTTAAAACGATCCGTAAATTTAACCGTTTCAGGAACCAGGGAAGTATAGTCGCCGCCATTTCTGATAACGTCCCGTACAATAGAAGAGCTTATGTAAGACTTTCCGGACGAGGTAAGTAAAAATACAGTTTCAATGCCTGAAAGTTTTCTATTGGTATGTGCTATTGCTTTTTCAAATTCAAAATCCGCAGGATTCCGCAAGCCTCTCAGGATGAATTGCGCATCTACCTTCTTGCAATAATCAATGGTAAGACCTTTATAGGTATCTACTTTCACATTTGGCAGTTGTTTGAAAGCTTCTTCAATAAAGGATTTTCTTTCCTTTTCAGAAAACATGTATTGCTTATCTGCATTGGTGCCAATTGCAATGATGATCTCATCGAAAAGATGTACTCCACGCTCAATTATGTCATAATGGCCTAATGTGATGGGATCAAAGGAACCTGGGAAGATGGCACGTCTCATGTAATATTTAATTTATCCATTTAAAGGTACTTATTTTTCCTTTAAAGCTTCTTCGATGGCACTCTCAAAAAGATCTGATAGCGCAATGCCATCGGCCAGCGCCTGTTGAGGTAAAATACTTTGGTCTGTAAGCCCAGGGGTCGTATTCATCTCCAACATATACGGTATCTCATCAATGATAATAAACTCACTTCTTGTATACCCCTTCATTTTGAGCACTTCATAGGCAAGTTTTGCATAGTGCACCACGTTTTCTCTTTCACGATCGGAGATACGTGCAGGGGTGATCTCTTGCGACTGTCCCTGATATTTAGCTTCATAGTCAAAAAAGTCATTCTCGCTTACGATCTCTGTGATAGGCAACACTTTCGTTTTTCCTTTATAGGTTATTACCCCAACGGATACTTCGGTCCCTTCCAAGAAAGATTCTATGATCACCTCATCGTCCTCACTATACGCCTTATCGATAGCCGCGGCAAGTTGTTCTTTTTTATATACTTTGCTGATCCCGAAGCTGCTGCCTGCTTTATTCGCTTTTACAAAACAAGGCATACCTACTTTTTCAACAATTAGGTCTTCATGGATGGTATCGCCTTTATTCAGGTAATAAGCCTCGGCAGCTTTAATCCCGTAGGGCTTTAAGACACTGAGCAGATCCCTTTTATTAAAAGTAAGAGCAGCCTGGTAATACCCACAGGAGGTTTGTGGAATATTGAGTAATTTAAAGTAAGACTGCATAAGACCGTCTTCGCCCGGTGTTCCATGGATGGCGTTAAACACACAATCGAATGTAATTTTTTTGGAATTTACTACGACCGAAAAATCATCTTTATTTACAGGGTATTCATTATCAGTATCGTCTAAACACACCCATTTGTCCGTATTTATTAGTATGCGATAGACATTGTATTTTTTAGGGCTGAGATATTTATAAACGTTATTGCCACTGAGCAATGAAATTTGATACTCACTGGAAAAGCCGCCCATGATGATTGCGATGTTCCGTTTCATAGATGTATAATCGGTACCTGAGTTATACCAAAGATGATTTATGTTAACAGAATCAAAGTAAAGAAAAAAGCATTGGGTTTCCTATCTTTGCCAGGTTATTAAACGAACTTATGAGGGATTTTTTAAATTTTCTTCGCAGTAAAACATTGCTAATCAACCTGGGCCTGGCCCTTGTGGCATTGGTCTTAGTTTCATGGTTGGCTTTGCAATGGTTAAAAGGGTCTACCAATCATGGAGAACTGGTTAAAGTGCCAGATCTTTCAAGAATGTCAGTCATAGAAATGAGGGATGTCATTGAGAATGCCAACCTGAGGTATGAAGTGGTCGATTCTGCCAATTACGATCCCGAATATCCCAGATTTTCGATTATAGAACAAAACCCACCTGCCGGCAATGATGTAAAGGAAAACAGGAAGATCTATGTAACCGTAAATCCATCGGGGTATAAGAAAGTAACGGTGCCCAATATTGTTCAGGTTACGCAGCGCAATGCCGCTTCCATGTTGCGAGCCGTGGGTTTGGATGTTCAGCGGGTGACGTATATAAATGAATTGGGCAAGGATATGGTGTACTATATAAAATTTAAGGGTAAGAACATCAATCCCGGAGATAAATTGCCAAAGACTTCCAAGGTAGAACTAGTATGCGGAAACGGGACCATTCCGGGTCAGGCAAGGGTGAAATCCGATTCGCAATAAGTTATGTCTTCTCCAACTACTTCCGAACCCACTGATGATGATCTCTTTGAACATCACCGATTTGTTGCATCCAAAGGACAGGATCCTTTACGTGTTGATAAATTTTTGATGAATTTCATTGAAAATGCAACCAGAAATAAAATCCAACAGGCCGCCAAAGGAGGACATATATGGGTTAACGACACCATTGTAAAGCAGAATTATAAGGTAAAGGCGGGCGATGAGGTGAAAGTCTTATTTGAGCATCCTCCGTATGAGTTCCTTTTAAAACCGGAGGATATTCCCCTGGATATTGTTTATGAAGACGATGTTGTCCTTGTGATCAACAAACCGGCAGGCATGGTGGTACACCCGGGCCATGGAAACTATTCGGGGACCTTGCTCAATGCCCTGGCCAATCATATTTCGAACCTCCCTGAAAATACAAGCGGGCGTCCCGGACTAGTACACAGGATCGATAAAGATACTTCCGGACTCCTGGTGATCGCCAAGACCGATGCGGCCATGACTCATTTGGCGAAACAGTTTTACGATAAAACAAGTGAGCGCGAATATGTTGCGCTGGTTTGGGGCAATATGGAAGAAGAGGAAGGAACTATTGAAGGTCATATTGCCCGTAACCCTAAAAACCGGTTGCAAATGCAGGTATTTCCGGAAGGGGATCAGGGGAAGGAAGCAGTAACCCATTATAAGGTCATTGAGCGATTGGGGTATGTTACGTTGGTTTCCTGTAGTTTGGAAACCGGGAGGACCCATCAGATCAGGGTACATTTGAAATACATTGGACATACCTTATTTAATGATGAGCGCTATGGGGGCGATAAGATCTTAAAAGGAACAACCTTTACGAAGTACAAGCAATTTGTGGATAATGCTTTTAAAATTCTCCCCCGACAGGCCCTTCACGCAAAAACCCTGGGATTTGTGCACCCGGTTACCGGTAAAAAGATGCGATTTGATTCGGCCCTGCCGGAAGATATGGCACAATGCATCGAAAAATGGAGGCTTTATGCAAAGCATAGCCGATAATATAGTTTATTTCAATAGGAGTATTGAAAACTATTGAGGGGAGCGGGTCATAATTTCAGAAATTCCTTTATATTTTCGTGAAAATTTCTAAGCTAATGAAGATTGTTATTTCGCCCGCCAAATCGCTCGATTTTGAAAGTGAACTTCCTACAAAAAAATACTCAATACCTGCCTATCTGGAGCAATCTGAAAAAATAAACAAGGTCCTGGTAAAAAAGAAGCCAAGGGCGCTTATGAGTCTAATGAGCATTTCCTCACAACTGGCTCAGCTGAATTGGGAACGCAACCAGCAGTTTAATATTCCATTTACGCCCGTGAACGCCAGACCTGCTCTATATGCATTCAGTGGAGATGTCTATCAGGGGTTAGATGCATATACTATCGCGGAAGAAAAATTGGATAGGGTACAGGATACTTTGCGAATATTGTCCGGACTATACGGTATTTTAAAACCTTTAGATCTTATTCAGCCGTATCGGTTGGAAATGGGCACCTCCCTTAAAATAGGCAGAAAAAAGAATCTTTATGAATTTTGGAAATCAACGCTTACCGAATCTTTGAATAAAGAACTCCAGGAAGGTGAATTGCTTGTAAACCTTGCCAGTAATGAATATTTTGGAGCTCTGGACACTAAGAAATTACAAGCCCCGGTAATAACCCCCATATTTAAAGATTGGAAAAACGATAAACTCAAGGTATTAAGTTTTTTTGCAAAAAAAGCTCGGGGATCTATGGTGCGCTATATCATTGATTCGAATGCCAAAACATTAGAGGATATCAAGGGCTTTACGGGCGATGATTATCTTTATAGCAAGGAACACACACTGAAAGAGCACCAACCTGTTTTTATTAGATAGAATATTTTTTAAAAGCAACCGTTTTAATCTTATAGAATCTTTTTAAAAATATTGGGTATGAAACGGATGCTTATTTTTTGGTTGATAGTAGGTCTTGGTACTTCTGCATGTACAGACCGGGATGACGAATTATCTGCAGTGAATATCAGAATAAAAAATACAAGTACGGTCGTATTTGATGAGGTACTGGTGGGGGATGAAACTCATGTCTATGCAGATCTCAATTCGGATTCCTTTTCCGAATATTTGGAATATGAGACGGCCTACCAATATGCATACATCCAAATAACCTCCGGAGAAGAGGTGTATGTTCTTCAACCCATAGATTTCGTTGGTGAAACCCCTCTTCCCATAGGGTTATATACCTATGAATTGGATATTACCGAAGAAGGCGAAGTAATTTTAGAATTCAGTATCGACTAAGTTTTTCCTTTTACACTGATCTTTTCATCAACAGAAGGTTTTTTCTTTATTTTCCTGGGCCTTCTCGTACCATACGATTTGTTGGCAATCTTACCGCGTTTACTGCTTTTATCCCCTTTTCCCATTTATATTTGTTTATCTTATAATTTATAAAAATTGAGGCAGAATTGCAACTTGAACGTTTTTATATAGCGTTAAGAACCAATTTAAAGGAAAGCCGTAAATTTCGGGAACCAAAATTTTTTGAAATTGTTCTTACACGCCCATCCGTACCAGCCTTTTTTATTTGAGGAAGCTACCAAAATGATCGTAGGTACTTTACCGCCGCCTCGATTTACCACCCGCGAGTTAAGACCCGGAGATGTAGATTTTTGCTATGGGAGCAGGGATGGTCAATTATGGCCCATATTGGACCGGATCTTTGGCCTCGATCTACAATATGAGACCACAACAGAAGCCGTTGAACAACGCGTAAACTTTTTAATAGACAGGAAGATCGCCATTTGCGACATCGTTTCGAGTGCCCAAAGGGCTAAAATAGATGCCTCTGATCTTGGCATGCTGGAAATTAAATTAAGGAATGTTGTTGGGTATTTGCAGAAGTATCCAAAAATAGATACTCTTTTATTTACAGGGGGGAATAGTAAAAATGGACCGGAATACCTGTTTAGGAAACATCTCAAAGCCTTAGGGCTTTCCCTTTTGGTGCGTTCCAATGTGGTACCCCGAATTCATGAGCTAAGATTACCAGCCACATCACGTGTTATTAAAACCGTTTCCCTGACAGCTCCTTCGGGTGCCGCTAACAGGGCTGTAGGCAGTTTGTCTGCTTATAAAAAGTTGAAACAAGACGATCCAACAATTACAACCCTAGATTTCCGGGTTCAACAATACAGTCCTTTTTTTTAAATAAGGCCATAAAAAAAGAGCTTTGTCGCAGAACAAAGCCCTTTTACGAGAACACTATGTGAAAATGAAAAATTATATTTCTTACACTAACACTTCGAATATACCGAGTAATTCATCTTTTCAACAATGTATGTTGTAAAGGGTGTTGGTTTTGTTGTCAGGACAACTATTTTTGTTATTTAGTTCTAATTTAGAGGTGACTTATTTAATAATGCAGATATTTATGGGCTGAAATCCTATTCCCGGAATAGAACGCATTATCAATATTTTGAAGTATCTATCTATATGCCACAAACTGAACGTTTAGAGGAATTTAAAAAATCGGTTACCAACAAGTTTTATGTGTATAACAGCTTGTTTTTAAATCTGCCTTACCGGAATATTGAAAATATCGGGATGCTCATTCCATTGCTATTTGATCAATGTAAAAAAGGATTGCAGTCCGGTAAAAATCCAGAACAAATCCTTGATCTTTTTTTTCAGAACTATGCCAATATCGAATCGGAAAAGGATAAGATCGATTTTATGTTCCGGATCATACAGTATGTAGAACGGCAGGTGGTGCTGTACGATAGTGTTGAGGATGCTGCCTTTCCTAAGCTACATGAATTTTCTGATTCCCGTTCCATTAAAGACTATTTCCAACTCGTTAATAAAAACAAGAACTGGAATAATATATCCAAGCAATTGGCCACATTTAGTGCGCGTATTGTACTTACTGCGCATCCTACGCAGTTTTACACTCCTGCGGTTCTCGATATCATTGAAGAATTAAGGAATCTGATTTTGCAGGACAAGATCAACGACATCGATGTTGTTCTTCAGCAACTGGGACTAACGTCCTTGATTAATGCAAAAAAACCGACACCCCTGGATGAAGCTAAAAATATTATCTACATCCTCAGAAATATTTATTATGAAGCTGTAGGCGAATTGTATGCCTATATTAAAAGCAATGTCCAGAACGAGAATTTTGAAAATTATAATATTTTAAAACTTGGATTCTGGCCGGGGGGCGACAGGGACGGAAATCCTTTCGTTACAGCGAATATCACAAAAGATGTAGCCGATGAGCTTCGCATTACATTGATGAAATGTTATTATAACGATCTTAAAAAACTTCGAAAAAAGCTCACTTTTAAAGGGTTGCAACAACCCCTGAATCTACTACAGCAGCGATTGTATTTTGCGATGTTCGACCCAAACAGGGCTATTGTATATGATGATATCATTGGGCCTTTGCTTGAGATAAGGGAAATATTGAGGGAACATTATTTAGATTTGTATCACAAGGATCTGGATCTGCTGATCGATAAAGTTCGGATTTTCAGGACGCATTTTGCAACCCTGGATATTCGACAAGATCACAGCAAACATTCCTTTATTGTGGAAGAGGTACTCAAAAATAAGGGGCTTATTTCCAATGACCTCTCAGAACTTTCGGAAGAAAAACTAGTACAGGTACTGCTGCATGAAAATATTAGCATCAATGCGGAAGATTTTGAAGACGAGCTTATAAAGGATACGATCGTCAATATCAAACAACTTACAGAAATCCAAAAAAGAAATGGCTCAGATGGATGTAACCGCTATATTATAAGTAATTCCGAAGATATTTTTTCGGTCCTTTTTGTATACGGATTGTTCAGATGGTGTGGGTATACCAAAGAGGCGATCTCATTTGATATTGTGCCACTTTTTGAAACAATGATCGGGATGGAAAGGTCCGAAGATATTATGCAAGCCTTGTACGACCTTCCGGAATATCGTTCGCACTTAAAACGTCGAGAAAACAAACAAACCATGATGTTGGGATTTTCAGACGGCACAAAAGACGGTGGCTATCTCAAAGCCAACTGGTCTATCTTCAAGACCAAAGAAAATCTTTCCAAGGTATGTGCTAAAAATGGAATAAGCGCCATATTTTTTGATGGTCGGGGCGGCCCACCTGCCCGGGGTGGGGGTAAAACACATCGGTTTTATGCTTCCCAAACCAAGGAGATTGCCAATAATGAGATACAACTTACCATTCAGGGTCAGACCATTACCAGTACCTATGGCACCAAGGATCAGTTTATGCATAATTCGGAGCAATTACTTACTGCAGGATTATCGAATAACTTGTTTGGAAAGGAACATGTAATTTCCAGTGAATCACGTAAACTTATTGAAGAACTCTCCAAACTAAGTTATACCAAATACGATGCCCTTAAACAACATGAAATGTTTATTCCGTATCTGGAAAACCGAAGTACATTAAAATATTATACAAAGGCCAATATTGGTAGCCGACCGGGAAAAAGGGGGCAAAAGGCCAAACTGGAACTATCCGATTTGAGGGCAATATCCTTTGTGGGTTCGTGGAGCCAGTTAAAGCAGAATGTTCCGGGTTATTATGGTATTGGAACCGCGATCCATACTCTGATACAGCAGGGGCGACTTGGGGAAATTAAAAAACTATATCGGGAAGTGCCATTTTTTGAGGCCTTGATGTTAAATAGTATGATGGCCCTATCTAAAAGTTACTTCGAACTTACCAGTTATATGAAGGACGATCCGGAATTTGGCGATTTCTGGACCATGCTTCATGAAGAATATTTACTCTCCAAAGAAATGTTATTGAAAATCAGTAATTTTAAGATCTTAATGGAGAACGAATCCGTATCCAGGGAATCAATAAAGATCAGGGAGAACATCGTTTTACCATTATTGGTAATTCAGCAGTATGCCCTGCAAAAAATAGGACAGGACACTGCGCACAATGAATTATATGAAAAAATTGTAACCCGTTCGCTTTACGGCAACATTAATGCAAGTCGCAACTCGGCCTAAAGATGAAGTAATAATAATTTTTTTGTACCAAGGTTATGAAAGTGTATCAACTTACCTATCGTTCAAAAGCGCTGCCAGATATCACACCAAAACAAGTACAGGATATCATTGCAATAGCAACGGCATTTAATTCGTCCAATGAAATTTCAGGCTGCTTGATATTTGACAATGGATATTTTGTTCAAATTCTTGAAGGGGATGAAGAAAAAGTAACACAACTTTATTTAAAAATAAAATTGGATAAGAGGCATAGCCATTTGGAGGTTTTATCGAAAGGCTGGTCTTCAAAGAGAGTTTTCGATGACTGGGGTATGGGGTATTTGGAAATGGAAGAGGTGAAAATTGGTGAAAAAGAGGTCCTTGTTCGAGATGCCATAAATGAACTCACCAACATTTCGGTCAAAAATGATTTTACCTTAAAGGTCTTTTGGTATAACGTACATGCCTTATTGACCGAAACTAAATTTTACAAGTCGAATTAGCGGGTACACAAACTTTTTATAGTGATCCCCAAAATACCATTCCTTACCATTGATTAAATCCCTGAATATTTATTGCAAAGGGGTACTCAAAATACTGTAAAACGATTTGATCCCATAGGCTATTTGTCCGATTTTTAAGTTTTCGTTCGGACTATGCTGATTGTTGTCGGGGTTGACCATGGGAACGATAAAAGCCGGTATTTTTAGTTCGTTGATAAAAGGCGCAATGGGTACCGTACCCCCCATAATCCGGATCTGCACAACCGGTTCCTTAAAGGTTGCTTCAAGGGTGCGGACCAGAAAAATTCCGTATTCATTATTTAGATCGGTCCGAAAGGCATCTGTTACGGAACCTTCCAGGACGGTAATGATCTTATCATGAGCTTTCCGTGCTTCCAGTGTTGGAATGGTATCGGTGATATAAAATCCCTGCTGTTCTATATGCTTCTTTACCAGCTTTTTTAAGGTGTTACCATCCGATTCAGGAACAAGTCGAATGTCAATTTCTGCTGTAGCGCTTGCCGGAACAATGGTCCTCGCTTTATCACCTATCCAGGCCGAACCCATACCCCGAATATTCAGGGATGGATATTGAAGCGATTCCTGATAGAACGTCCCTACTTTTTCCGGAGTCCTGATTGCCAAATTATCATTTAAATGTTCGGCATCATCCGGGACGCTTTTTAAAATCGCCATGGTATTGGCATCGATCGAGATCCCTTTATAATACTCAGGAATAGTTACTTTCCCGTTTTCGTCTTTCATACTGGCCAATAGGTGTGCCAGCTGAAACCCCGGGTTAGGGGCGTAATTGCCATAATGACCACTGTGTTGAGGTTTTAAAGGGCCATACGTAGTGAGACTCAGGGACGTAATGCCCCTGCACCCATAGACTACAGTAGGTTTACCGGAACTATGTACGGGCCCATCGGAGATCACCAAAAAATCGGCTTTCAAAAGATCCCTGTACTCTTTTACAGCTGCAGGAAGTGGTTTGCTGCTCTTTTCTTCTTCCCCATCTAAAATAACTTTTACATTAAAGGGAAGGGCCTGATCGTTTTTGCGCAACAGATCAATTGCATTCAGGAACATAACAATGGGGCCTTTATCATCGGAAGTAGAACGACCAAACAATCGCCAGTCATAATCGATATCATCTTTCAATGCTTCCATAGAAATCGCTTTAAATCCATTCCCTTCAGGTGCTTTCAAAACAACCTTGTAGGGATTGGGCTGGTCCCATTTGGATGGGTCTACAGACTGGCCGTCAAAATGCATATAGAAAAGTATGGTCGGTTTTTCATCGACCATTGGTAAAGCAGCAAAAAATAGCGATTCGCCCTTGGTTGGCAAGACCGAAGTGTTAAATCCCCGATCATTAAATTTTTTTGTGAGCCAATTAATATTTCTATTGATATCCGCATGTTCCAGGGCATCGTTGGGAATGGCTACAAAGTCGATCAACTCATCAATGGTGTGCCTCACCTGGGATTTAAGTTGCACATCGTCCTGGGAGATCCCGTTATAACTTAGTAGTATCAAAAAAAGGAATACAATATGTCTGTACATAATAGTGTTCAATAGGTTTTGGTTAAATGTAGGTATTTCTATTTTTTATTAAAGCCCTTGTTTTAATTAATAATAGTCTAATGAGCAAAAGGAATGGAGCCCCGTGAAATAAAATATCGAACCAATCCAAATATTGCATGCCGATAGCTCCACCTGCCACCCATTTTAGTTTACCCCAAAGATGTGGTTCGGGAAAATACGGAGCCAATCCCAGGGTAAGGCATAACAGGAGTATTATTTTCCAATCATTAACTAATTTCATGATGTAGGATTTAGAC
Source organism: uncultured Muriicola sp. (assembly GCA_945786965.1). Lineage (GTDB taxonomy): Bacteria > Bacteroidota > Bacteroidia > Flavobacteriales > Flavobacteriaceae > Muriicola. The sequence goes on from CALZFZ010000120.1 coordinate 10,780, forward strand.
TTTGAATAAAGGAAGCGATAGATTTGGCACCCTTTTGCGTAAGCGTCTTAATAAAAGCTGACCCAATAATAGCCCCTTTGGCATATTCGGTTGCTTGAGCAAAAGTTTGTGCATTACTGATCCCAAAACCCACGATTTGAGGATTTTTTAGATTCATCTCTGAAATCCGATGAAAATAGGCTTTTTGTTCCGGTCCGAATCCTTCTATCGCCCCGGTAGTGCTGGCCGAACTTACCATATAAATAAATCCATTTGAGGCTTCATCAATTTGTTGAATTCTTTCATCACTGGTTTGCGGGGTAATTAGAAATACGTTGATGAGTCCATATTTTTTAAAAATACTCTCATAGTATTCCAGATATACATCCAGGGGGAGATCAGGGAGGATAAGTCCGTCTATACCAATTTCTGCACATTTTTTGCAAAATGCCTCTACCCCATATTGCAATACCGGGTTGAAATACCCCATTAGGATCAGTGGAATGGATACTGATTTACGAATGTTCTGCAATTGCTGAAACAACAGCTCTGTATGCATTCCGTTTTTTAAGGCGGCCGTAGAGCTAGCCTGGATGGTGGGACCATCTGCAAGCGGGTCACTGAAAGGGAGTCCAATTTCGATCATGTCCACGCCATTCCGTTCCAATTCCTTTATAATTGGGACCGTATCGTCTATGGCTGGGTAGCCAGCTGTAAAATAGATAGAAAGGAGTTTCTTGTCTTCCTGTAATTTTAGTTGTATTCTGTTCATTCCTTTTTTATAACACTGGATTTAGAAATGGTCTATAATTTAAAATAATCTATGTAGGTCTGAAGGTCTTTGTCGCCCCGCCCGGATAAATTAACAACAATCACGTCTTCCTGCTTAAATTTTTTATGATCGAAGATTGCGAATGCATGCGAGGTTTCTATTGCAGGGATGATGCCTTCAAACTGAGAAACCAGTAGGCCTGCGGTCATTGCCTCATCATCCGTAATGGATATAAATTCGCCACGTCCCGATCTGTACAAATTCGCATGCATGGGTCCAACACCGGGGTAATCCAAACCTGCAGAAATGGAATAGGGTTCTGTGATCTGTCCGTCTTGTGTTTGCATCAAGAGGGTTTTGCTCCCATGTATAATCCCAACCTTGCCCAGGGCAGAAGTGGCGGCACTTTTACCGGAGTGAATTCCTTTTCCGGCAGCTTCCACTGCAATAATACCAATGGCTTCATCATCTAAAAAATGGTAGTAGGCCCCTGCAGCATTGCTGCCGCCTCCAACGCAGGCCACTACGTAATCCGGGTTTTCCCTGCCTTCTTTTTCCAGCAATTGCCATTTTATTTCTTCGGAAATTACGGACTGAAAACGGGCTACCATATCGGGATACGGATGCGGACCTACAACAGACCCTATGATATAATGGGTGTTTACGGGGTTATTGATCCAGTCGCGTATGGCCTCATTGGTAGCATCTTTAAGCGTTCGGCTGCCCGATAAGGCCGGACGCACCTCGGCACCCAACATCTTCATTCGGGCAACATTGGGTGCTTGCCGTGCTATATCTATTTCACCCATATAAACGATGCATTCAATGCCCATTAGCGCACAGACCGTAGCTGTGGCTACTCCATGCTGCCCGGCACCGGTTTCGGCGATGATCCTGTTCTTACCCAATTTTTTAGCCATCAATATCTGGCCTATAGTATTGTTTACCTTATGCGCCCCGGTATGGCAAAGGTCTTCTCTTTTGAGGTATATTTTGGTCTGGTATTTTTCAGAGAGTCGGCCAGCAAAATACAGGGGAGTAGGTCTGCCCACATAATCCTTTAGGAGTAGATCAAATTCTTTTTTAAAGGATGGATCTTCTATGATCCGAATATAATTCTGCCTAAGTTCTTCCGTATTTGGATATAGCATTTCCGGGATGAAAGCCCCTCCGAATTCTCCATAGTATCCTTTCTCATCTGCCTGGTACGATTTCATGGGTGCATCTTTTTATTAGAATTTTTTAATGGTCTTTATAAAAGTTGAAAGGGTATCAATACGCTTTATACCTGGCTCAATTTCAAATTTACTATTCACGTCGATCGCATGACAATGCGCAGAGGCAGGCGATTGTATAAATTTCTGCAGCTTTTCGATTTCGTCAGGTCCTATACCACCACTTAGGAAAAATGGGGTATGGGATGGGTATTGGTTAAGTACCTCCCAATTAAAAGCATATCCGTTGCCTCCGGGTAATTTTCCTTTGGTATCGAATAAGAAATAGTTACACAATGGTTCATAACCGGCCAGAATGCTAAAATCAAAAGTATCTTTAATACTAAACACCTTGATTACCTCAATACCCTTTTTAGGTGCGTTGGTCGTTTCGTATACTCTTGCATTAAGTTCCTTTTGAAGTTGGGCTAAATACAATGTGTCTTCCTTGCCGTGAAGTTGGATTATATCCAGTTCAAAAGCATCGATTTTACCCATTACCTCGTCTATTGATGCATCGACAAAAACCCCCACGCGTTTTACAGTTTTGGGAATTTTGTCTGCCCTTCCTGTAAAATGCCTTTTGGAGGGTTTCCAGAAAATAAAGCCCATATAATCTGGCCCAAGGGCAGCTACCTTGCTCATATTCTCCTTAAATTTCATTCCACAGACCTTTACTTTCATGACTCCAATTCTTTGATAAATTGCGCTGCATTTTTACCGGGATCTTGGGTAACCATAAAATTTTCACCAATCAAAAAACCCTGATATCCTTCCTGTCGAAGAGCACCGATCGCTTTTGTGTTGCTGATGCCACTCTCCGAGACCTTTACAAAGTCGGATGGGATTTTAGAAGCTAGGAGTCGGCTAGTATCAAGGGATACCTGAAATGTCTTCAGATCCCTGTTATTTACGCCGATCATTTGTAAACCGGGCATAAGGGCGTGATTTAATTCATCTTCATTATGAACCTCCAGCAAGACTTCCATTTGGAGTTCCACTGCCAATTCCGAAAAATCCTGTATCTCCTTCCGGGTAAGAATTGCAGCAATAAGGAGTATTACATCGGCACCATGTGCTTTTGCTTCAATGATCTGGTACTCGTCAATGATAAACTCTTTACGCAATAGTGGCAGGCTTAATGCGGAACGTGCAATCAAAAGATCATCCAGGGAACCTCCAAAAAAATGGCCATCAGTAAGAACAGACATTCCACAAACGCCTGCCTTTTGGTATCCAACGGCTACGTCCTGAATTGTAGCATCCTGATTAATGATCGATTTGGAAGGAGATCTCCGTTTAAACTCGGCAATAATGCCACTTTTACTGGTTCTCAATGCATTTGAAAGTGATACGTTTGTTCTATTAAACAATACCGATGCTTCCAATTGCTGGTAAGGAATGAGTTGCTTTTTAAGGGCAACTTCCTTTCTTTTTTGTATGACTATTTTATCCAGTATATCCATTAGGCACTTAATTCCTGTAATTTACGTAATGCATTTAAAGCTTTACCACTGAGTAATGATTCCCGGGCGATCTCAAAACCTTCCATTGGGGTGATGTCCTTTACTGTGGCAATAGCGATTCCAGCGTTGGCACATACCACATGGTTTTGTGCTGTAGTTCCTTTCCCCTGTAAAATATCCATAAATATCTGAGCAGATGCCCCAATGCTGTCCCCTCCAACAATATCTTCCTGCATTACCGAAGAAACGCCAAAATCTTCAGGGTGTAAAATGCCTTCAGATTGGTTCGAAATAGTTTTGGTACTGCCCGTTAAGGAGATCTCATCGTAGCCATCCAGGGCGTGCAACACCGTAAATTTTTTGTCTGTATTCTGGTAGAGGTAGCCGTACATCCTGGCAAGTTCCAAATTAAAAACGCCCACTATTTGGTTTTTGGGAAATGCGGGATTCACCATAGGCCCCAGCATGTTGAAAAATGTTTTTACCCCTAGTTCCTTTCTGATCGGGGCCACATTCTTCATGGCAGGGTGAAATAAGGGCGCGTGTAGGACGCATATGCCCGTTTTATCAATCGCTTTTTTTAGAAAATCAGGATCATTGCTGAATTTTATCCCTAAAAATTCCATCACGTTACTGCTTCCGCAGGTAGATGAAACGCCGTAATTCCCATGCTTGGTAACCGGAATGCCTGCCCCGGCTGTTACAAAGGAAGCAAGGGTGGAAATATTAAAAGTATCCTTACCATCCCCGCCCGTACCACAAAGATCTATAGGATCGAATTCCTGTAAATCCACAGCAAGGCATAACTCCAGCAAGGCATCGCGAAACCCTTCCAGTTCCTCAATGGTGATGCTTCGCATCATGTAAACAGTGAGAAAGGCAGCAATCTGACTATGATTATAGTCGCCATTTGCCATGTTTACCAGGATCTTTTTGGCATCTTCCTTTGTAAGGATCTCATGATTGATGAGCCTGTTGAGCGTTTCCTTCATTGTTACGTGTTTAGCCAATTCTCTAAAATCTTCTTTCCATGTGGCGTTAGTACAGATTCGGGGTGAAATTGTACGGCACTCACATTGTATTTGGTATGCCTGATGGACATCAATTGTCCGTTTTCATCATAGGCGGTGGCTTCCAATTCCTTGGGCAGGTCGGGGTGCACAACCCAAGAATGGTATCTTCCTGCTTCAATGGTGCGCGGCAGATCCTTAAAGATGGGATCATCCTTTACAATTTGAATAGTACTTGCAGTTCCATGATAAACCTCATCCAAATTGATGAGGGTGCCCCCAAAAACTTCACCGATGGCCTGCATTCCCAGACAGACACCAAAAATACTCTTTGTAGGAGCATAGGCCTCAACTATTTTTTTGAGTAATCCGGCCTCATGCGGTATCCCCGGTCCGGGTGACAACACTATCTTTTCAAAGGAATTTACCTCTTCCAATGTTAGTTTATCATTACGCTTGACAACTACTTCGCAGTTGAGTTCCTCCAGATAATGTACCAGGTTGTAGGTAAAACTATCATAATTATCTATGACAAGTATCTTCTTCATGCTTACAATGCTTCCGCTATTTCCAGTGCCTTGGTCAGGGCCCCTAACTTGTTGTATGTTTCCTGTAATTCATTTTCGGGGTCTGATGCTGCCACCAAACCTGCCCCTGCCTGATAATGCAATACATGATTTTTACTTAAAAAGGTTCGTATCATGATCGCATGATTAAAATTGCCCTGAAAATCCATAAATCCAATGGCACCACCATAGTAATCCCGGTTGGTGGTTTCGTATTGCTCAATCAGTTGCATTGCCCGGTGCTTTGGGGCACCACTTAGTGTTCCTGCAGGAAAAGTGTCCGCTACCACCTTAAAGGTGGGAATGTCCTTTTTTTTCTGTCCTGTGACCTTGGAAACCAAATGAATAACATGCGAAAAATATTGCACTTCCCGGTAATTCTCAACCTTGACATTATTTCCATTTCGGCTCAGGTCATTACGTGCCAAATCTACCAGCATTACATGTTCACTGTTCTCTTTGGCATCTTTGGTCAGTTTTTTAGCCAGAATGGCATCTTCCTCGTCGTTACCTGTCCTCTTAAAAGTGCCCGCTATAGGGTGTATTTCTGCCTTTCCGTCCTTTACAATGAGCTGCGCTTCGGGAGAACTGCCAAAGATCTTGAAATCGCCATAATCGAAATAGAATAAATAAGGCGAGGGATTAATGGAGCGCAGGGCCCTATATACATTGAAATCGTCCCCCTTGAACTGTTGTGAAAAACGCCTGGAAAGGACCAATTGAAACACATCGCCACGATGACAATGTTTTTTAGCAAGTCGCACATGTTCCCTGAAATCCTCATCTTTTAAATTGGAGCGGGGATCCCCATCCTTGGTAAAATTATAAGATGCAAAGTTACGTGCATTTAAGAGTTGTTCAATGAAATCGATATTGCTTTCGTGGTCATAGCAATGGGCGAAAATATAGGCCTCATTTTTAAAATGGTTAATGGCAATGATATTCTGATACACCGCATAGTAGATATCTGGGATTTGAAGGGAGTCTTCTTTCTTCGTGATCGAAATATCTTCAAAATATCGGACCGCATCATATGCAATATAACCAAAGAGGCCATTGTTTATAAATTTAAAATCCTTGTGTGTTACTTTAAATTTATGTGCAAAATCATGGATGACCCCTGCAACATCTGTATTCTTGTTGATGTTGATCGTTTTTTCATCTCCATCTGGAAATTGCTCAGTAATCGTATCATTAGCAATTTTAATGGAAGCTATGGGGTTGCAACAGATGTAGGAGAACGTATTATCATTGGCTCTATAATCACTGCTTTCCAGCAAGATACTGTTCGGAAATTTGTCGCGTATTTTTAAATACACGCTTACCGGAGTGATCGTATCTGCCAGGATCTTTTTATAATGCGTTTTAAGTTTATAGCTCATTTTCGTCTATGGGTATGTATAAATCGTATCAGTAATTAATAGTATAAAATCAAAAAGGCTTGTCGTGATAGACAAGCCTTTTTGTACAGTAGTACTAATAGTGTGCTTAGCTCACGACCTTCGAAGTAAGTTAGTCCACCACCAAGTATGTACTGTGTTTATTTTCATGACGTCAAATATAGAAAGGAAAATTAAGAATACAAACCCATATAAAAAAAAGATACCCTAAATGAAAATTAAACATATAGGGTATCCTCGTATTTTATAGTGTTCTTAGAATTCCAAATCTACAACAAGATCAAATTCGTCGTAAATGGTTTTGTCTCCAAGGTTTTCGAAAAAACTTCCGGAACCATAACGTACGTTGTAATTAGCTCTGTCTACTTTTAAAGAAGCAGTTGCTTTACTTCCGTAGATAGATACGTCAAAAGTTACGGGTTTGGTTATTCCTTTGATCGTTAGATCACCTGTAACTTCATATGAATTTTTACCGTTGGCTTCTACTTTGGTAAAAACAAGCTTGGAAGATGGGTGATTTTCCACCCCAAAGAAATCATCAGATTTCAAATGCCCTTCTAATTTTCCTTTAGATTCTCCTTCCAAATCTGTAGATATTAAACTTGTCATATCTACTACAAATTCGCCTCCTGTTAAAGTAGTTCCATCAAAAGAAAGTGAGCCTTCCTTAAGCTGAACAACACCAGTATGTGAGCCAGTCACTTTATAGGCCTTCCACAGAACGGTGCTCGATTCTGCTTTTACTTCTTTTTTAACAATCTCACCTGGATCAGCAGCGGTAGCGGTTGCTCCAAAAACTATGGCCAAAGCCAAACTCAATACACTTTTATTCATCATTTTTTCATTTATTAAGGTTAAAATTTATTCAACAAAAAATTTAATTCGTTCAGTTCTTTATTTGATAATTGGCTTACTAAGGTGCTTTCTGTTTTCTTCATGATTGCATCCATTTGAGTTAACATTTCACTCCCTTTTTTGGTGATGGTGATCTCGATTTTCCTCCTATTCGATTCACAGGTGGTCCGATCTACAAAACCCTTGGTTAACAACTTATCTACCAAACGCGTTGTATTACTCATCTTAGTAACCATACGCTCATTAAGCGTAGAAAGATTAGAGGGCTTACCTTCCTGTCCTCTTAAAATCCTCAAAACGTTGAATTGTTGTAAAGAAACTCCAAAAGGCTTTAGAGCAGTAGTGACCATTTCCATTATTTTATTGTTCACCAGCATTAAATGTATAATGGTCCTACTTTCCAATGGAATCTCTTTTTTAGTTTTTATGATCTTTTCAACATCCATGTAGTTACAACAATTGTATATACAAATGTACAGTTAACTTTTGAATTCCAAATACCCTGGTCGCTAAATTTTTGTTAAACTTTTTCACCCCTTTTTTTAGTGACCATCGGATGCTTTATAAATTCTTTTAATAGGAATTGCTCCGTATACTTAAGTATTTATACTTTTGTTCTTTAATTCTAAGTATATGGCAGATTTAACACAAGAAGAGTGGACAGAACAACTTGATAAGGATGCAAATAGTTTCATTTTAGATGTTCGCACCTCCGATGAGGTAGAAGAGGGCAGTATCCCAAATGCAGTTAATATCGATATCTATACCGGGCAGGATTTTGTGGATGAACTTAAAAAGCTTGATACTTCTAAAAACTATTACGTGTATTGCAGATCTGGCAATAGAAGTGGACAGGCCTGCGCCATCATGAACAGCCTGGGTATTGAAAATGCCTACAATTTAATGGGTGGCATTTTGGAATGGGAAGGAGAACTTATATAACATACGTTTAAATAACAGTAATCAATCCCGTTTAAAACGGGATTTTTTAATTTAGGGGTATGCGGGAAGATTTATTACAATATATCTGGCGCGATGGGAAATTAACCCCAGAGGCTCTTTACAGCACGGGAGGGGATTCAATTTCCATTGTGCACCCCGGGAATTTAAATTCTCTTTCCGGCCCTGACTTTCTAAACGCCCGTTTACTTATAAATAGTCAGGAATGGGCGGGGAACATAGAAATTCATATACGTTCTTCCGATTGGTACGCACATCATCACGATACCGATACATCCTATGACAACGTTATTCTTCATGTGGTATGGGATGAAGACTGCACGATCTTTAGACAAGATGGATCGGCTATCCCGGCACTTCAATTAAAAGAATACGTTTCTAAATCTGTTCTGGATAATTACCATCGACTTTTCCGAAAACAAGACAAGAAGACCATTAATTGCGAAAGGGATGTTCAATCCGTAGCTACTTCTTTAATAGATCACTGGCTAGATACTTTATTTAAAAAACGGATAAGGGAAAAATCGGCCCTGGTAAATAAATTATTAGTGGAAACATCTAATGACTGGGAGAAGGTCTTTTTCATGGTCCTTCTAAAAAGTTTCGGTCTTAATTATAATGGAGATTCATTTTTAAGCCTTGCAGGAGCGATTGATTTTTCTATGGTTCGAAAAATCGCAAAAAAGACCCTGCAGTTGGAAAGTGTATTTTTTGGATTGTCCGGTTTATTGAATGATGCCAATTGTAAAGATCCTTACTATGTTGAATTACAAAATGAATACCAGTTTTTAAAATCGAAATTCGATCTTAAAGAAGACCCCGTGTTCGCCCCTGATTTTGTGAAATTGCGTCCAGATAACTTTCCCACCATACGTCTTTCACAAATCGCTTCTTTGTACGGACAACATCCGGCAATTTTCGATAAAGTAATAAAAAGTAACTCAGTGATTGAACTTAGGCCCCTGTTTCAGATAAAGGCAAGTGCGTATTGGGACACCCATTTTACATTTGGAAAACCTTCCGCACATCGCGCAAAAAAATTGAGTCCGGTCTTTATAGATCTGATGATCCTAAATGCTGTGCTTCCTGTGAAATATAGCTATGCTGTAAACAGGGGCGAGGACAATTCGAATGTTTTAAATAAAATAGCGTCTGCAATGAGATCAGAACATAATGGGGTTATCCGAAAGATGGAAAAAGCAGGTTTTGTCTCGACATCGGCACATGATAGTCAGGCCTTGTTGCATTTATACAATAAATATTGCACTAAAAATAAGTGTCTTCAATGCTATATTGGAGATCATTTATTACGTGGAAAATAGTATTTTTAGAGCGTGAATTTATTTTATAAGATCTTATATTATTTTCAAAAACGTGGCTTTGAGGTATCCCGGCGTATCGCTGAACGACTTGGGATACGAGCCAGGGTAGTGCGTACTACCTTTATTTATCTCACCTTTGTTACCCTGGGCTTTGGGTTTGCCCTTTATTTATTTTTAGCATTTTGGCTTCGAATCAAAGACCTTGTTTATACCAAACGTACCTCTGTATTTGACCTGTAGTTATGATTAAACTCTTCCGATCTAAAATTTATCTGTCAATTGTCTTAATGCTGATTGTATTAACGATTGGGGTTCTGGGCTATCGATATATATCAGATTACTCTTGGCTCGATGCCCTTTATATGACGATAATTACGGTAACCACCGTAGGGTTTATGGAAGTAAAGCCGCTTGATGCTGAAGCCAAGATCTTTACCGTAATGCTGATCATTAGCAGTGTAGTTATTTTCGCATTTGCGCTTCGGGTTATCTCCGAATATATTTTGAGTAGAAACTCCTTACAACTCCTAAAAAAGAAAAAAGTGAAAAACAAGATCAACAATTTATCAGACCATATCATTGTATGCGGATATGGCAGAAATGGCATGCAGGCTGCAGAACGACTCAAGGCCTACAACAGACCCTTTATTGTCATTGAACATGATAAAGAGCTTATTGAAAAACACGAAGAGGAGATACTATTTGTTGAAGGAGATGCCAATGAAGATAGCACATTACTGGAGGCAGGTGTGGAACGCGCAAATTATTTAATAGTGACCTTACCGGACGATGCAGATAACTTATTTGTGGTCTTATCGGCCAGGCAATTGAATAAATCACTATTTATAATTAGTCGCGCCTCCAAAGTTTCATCCCAAAATAAATTGATGTTGGCCGGTGCAGATAAGGTCATTATGCCGGATAAAATAGGGGGAGATCACATGGCTTCACTGGTTGTACTCCCGGATTTGATCACCTTTATGGATAAATTGTCGGTGGAAGGAGAGCATACCACCAATTTGGAGGAAGTGGCCATTGAAGATTTTTCGGATCAGGTAGAATGTAATTCCTTGAGAGATCTTGATTTGAGGAGAAAAACGGGCTGCACCATCATTGGATATATTGAACCAAATGGTAATTATATTATTAATCCGGAGGCAGATCTTCAGCTGCAACCAAAGAGCAAGGTCATTGTACTTGGCAGGCCCGAACAAATTCGAAAATTGAACGAGATGTTTCACATTGAGTAAGGACATTTGGGAAATAATATTTGATTGGGTTGATAATTTTTAGGATATTGCCCGTCATTAGTTCTATCGGCCTAACATTCTCAAAAGACAATTATTAGTTATGAATAAGTACTTCGCGCTCTTACTTGGCTTAATGAGCAGCATTGTTTTATCTCAGGAACTAACTGTAGAAGGGAAGGCCATAA
>CALZFZ010000121.1 GCA_945786965.1 uncultured Muriicola sp.
CAGGTATCACGGATTTGGAATTAGGAGATGCAGCAAAGGCTTTGAAATACTTCCAGAGAATAAAGAACGAATTTCCTGATTCCGATGAGGGCAGAACCATCGATGTTTTTATTGGAATGGCACAATCCAAATAGTCATGGCCACGGCAAACCACAATCTATCGAGCTACGATAAAGAAAACGTTCCCAGTGCGGAAAGTTTGAGGATTGGATTGGTGGTGTCTGAGTGGAATACCGAAATTACAGAAGGACTTTTTACAGGTGCAGAGAAAGCATTATTAGAATGTGGGGCCAAAGCCACCAATATCGTTCGTTGGAATGTACCGGGTAGTTTTGAGCTTACCTTCGGGTGCAAGAAGATGATCGAAATGGAAAAACCGCATGCGGTTATCGCTATTGGAAGTGTTATTCGAGGCGAAACCAAGCATTTCGATTTTGTATGTAGTGCTACTGCGCAGGGAATCAAGGACCTTAATGTCCTAACCAATGTTCCGGTGATCTTCTGTGTACTAACCGATGACACCATGCAACAGGCCAAGGACAGAAGCGGAGGAAAACATGGCAATAAAGGGACCGAAGCAGCCATTGCTGCCATTAAAATGGCAAGTTTGGGGTAATTAGCTTAAATACCAATTGATTCCTTAATTTACAGACCTTAAGAGGTATTATTCAATGTAGGCTATTACCCATTAATGGGACTTGCCCTGTTGTTAACAAATTTTGGGAAGCTTATTTCTGCCTTTTTTTTGATTTTAAGTACCTTTGGAGTAGTTGCATTATGGGACGATTTACAAAACTTCGTAGAAACAAAAAATATAATTATTCTCCTCGTTATTTCGACGACAAAGGAGAGGGTAGTCCCTATAAAATTGAACACAAGCTAGATCGGTTCAGATCTACGGCCCAGTCCACTAGGGGTTTAAAAGGTAAATTAAACAATGCCATGTCTGATCTTCGCAGAGGAGCCGACCGGAATTATAAACTCAGAATGATTGTTATCATCGCAATATTGGTCTTTATATTTCTTTATCTCATCGATTTTGATTTATCTATATTCCTAAAAGACTAATGGCAGATATAATTCAACTTTTGCCAGATCATGTTGCCAACCAAATAGCAGCAGGAGAAGTGGTGCAAAGGCCCGCTTCCGTGGTGAAGGAACTTTTAGAAAATGCTGTTGATGCCGGGGCTTCTACCATAAAGCTCATTGTAAAGGATGGAGGAAAAACATTAATACAAGTTGTTGATGACGGTACTGGTATGAGCCCAACCGATGCCCGATTGAGTTTTGAAAGACACGCGACCTCTAAAATCAAAAGTGCAGAAGACCTTTTTAAATTGAATACCAAAGGTTTTCGTGGAGAAGCCCTGGCATCTATCGCAGCTATTGCCCATGTAGATATGCTTACCAGACCTTCGGATGATGATTTAGGAACGCACCTAAAAATTGAGGGAAGCCATGTGGTTTTTCAGGAAGTAGTGGTAACCCCCAAAGGAACCTCAATCGCTGTAAAGAATTTATTTTACAACATCCCGGCACGTCGTAATTTTTTAAAATCGAATAAGGTAGAATTCAGGCATATAACAGATGAATTCCACAGGGTAGCATTAGCCCATCCGGGGATTACTTTTCATTTTCACCATAATGAAAGTGAATTATTTCATCTCCCCAGTACAAGTCATAAAAAACGAATAGTACATGTGTTTGGCAGCAAGACCAGTGAAAAATTGGTTCCTGTTCAGGAACAAACCAAGGTAGTCAGTATAACAGGTTTTATAAATAAGCCCGAGTTTGCCAAAAAGAGCAGGGGAGAGCAATTTTTCTTTGTCAACAATAGATTTATAAAGAGCCCGTATTTAAATCATGCCATCCTCGCGGCTTTTGAAGGTCTGATAAAACCAGATGTACATCCAGGATATTTTTTATACCTCCAGGTAGATCCAACCTCTATCGATATCAATATACATCCGACAAAGACAGAAATTAAGTTCGATGATGAACATACACTGTATGCCATTCTGCGTTCTACCATAAAACATAGTCTGGGGCAATTTCATTTGGCTCCCATGCTCGATTTTGAAAAAGACCAAAATCTGGAAACTCCGTATTCCTATCAGCATAAAGGTGCCACGCACCCCGGTATTACAATAAACCCCGGGTTTAATCCATTTAAAGAACCATTGTCCAGACATCATGCAGGTCCCGGTAGTCCTCAACGCTCTGCAAAGGGGTGGGAAAATTTGTATGTTGGCCTGGAATCTAAAGTAGGACAAGAAGATGCTTTTAGCAGTGTTCAGTTCGAATCAGAATCCATTACAGGCTCCATTTTTTCTGATCTGGATGAACGAGAAGAACATGGGGCTACTACATTTCAGTTACGAAGAAAATATATTGTGACCACAATTAAGTCAGGCATGCTGATCATTGATCAAAACCGAGCACACCAGCGCGTTTTGTATGAAAAATTTTTAAGGTGTATGACTGTTAAGGAAACGCTGAGTCAACAGCTTCTATTCCCACTTGTATTGTCATTTTCTAAAGGCGATATTAAAATTGTTCAGCAGATGGAGGAAAATTTACGGACGCTGGGTTTTGTCTTTGGAAGCATCAAAGAGGAACAAATTGAAGTCACCGGTTTACCCCCACTAGTGCCAGAGAGCGAAGTTGGAATAGTATTGGATCAACTCATTGCTGACTGGGACCTTGAAGTGAGTGCAAATGATTTTTCACAGTCCGATATGCTTTCGAAGACCATAGGTAAAACCCTGGCGGTTAAAACGGGGGAAGTGTTGGATCCTGCTTCTCAGACAGCTTTGGTAAATGATCTGTTTGCGTGTAAGGAAACGATGTTAAGTCCGTTTAATAAACCAATCTATATTACTTTAACAGAAAACGATATTGACAAAAAATTTATTTAAATGGGAAGATTAACCGGAGCCATTAAGCATCTCCTTATCATAAATATTCTGTTTTTCGTGGCTACCAACTTATACGGGGAGCAAATGTACCAATGGTTTTCCCTCTGGTTTCCGGAAAAAGAAAATATTGGCGTTTGGCAAGTCATTTCTCACATGTTTATGCATGGGGGATTTATGCATATACTTTTTAATATGTACGCTCTCTGGGCATTTGGATCGCCCCTTGAACAGATGTGGGGTCGGAATAAGTTCTTGTTCTTTTATTTTTCAGCAGGTATTGGGGCTGCCCTGATTCATACAGCTGTTAATTTCTATTACTTTAATGAAGGTATAGATGTTCTGCTTAATTCAGGAATGACACGACCGGAGATTATCGATATCATCTCACAGGGAAAATATAGTCCGGATTGGTACAACCTGGCATCCGAAAGTACTATCAATAATTTTTTAAGTGCTTACACTACGCCCGCTGTGGGGGCTTCAGGGGCTATCTATGGAATTTTAGTGGCCTTTGGGATGTCTTACCCCAATAGTGAGCTTTTTCTTATCTTCTTGCCAGTCCCTATCAAGGCTAAATATTTTATTCCCGTGCTAATAGCACTCGATTTGTTTTCAGGAGTAACAGGATATTCTATATTTGGCAGTGGAATAGCGCATTTTGCCCATGTGGGAGGTGCCCTTTTTGGCTTTCTCATGATGTGGTATTGGAAAAAAAACCAATTCAATAAAAATAGGTGGAATTAAATGAGTACAGGAGGTTTACGATATCAATACGCCCGACTTAGCATTGCAGAAAAGATCATTGCAATTAATGTAGCTATCTACATTATTAATGGATTATTAACCTTTTTACTGGGGTGGCGAAATAATACTATATCTCAGTGGTTTGAGCTACCAGTAGACTTGTTTAGTTTTATAACCCAGCCCTGGTCAGCTGTTACCTATTCCTTTTTTCACGGAGATATTTGGCATTTGTTTTGGAATATGATCATACTCTACTTTTCGGCGCGTATTTTCCTGAATTTATTTTCCACCAGAAAATTTATAAATGTATATTTTTTGGGGGTTATCCTTGGTGGACTACTATTTTTATTGAGTTATAATGTGTTTCCAGTTTTTTTAGGGAGCAAAAGCTCTCTGATAGGTGCTTCTGCAGGGGTTACCGCCGTATTAATATTTATATGCGCATATATCCCCAACCAGGAAGTAAGGGTATTTTTTTTCAATGTTAAGCTCTGGTATATCGGGGCATTTTTTGTACTCATCGATCTTATTCAAATACCGAACAGTAATTCAGGGGGTCATCTGGCGCATCTCGGAGGCGCTCTGCTTGGATATGTATACGCCCGTCAGTTGTTGAAGGGAAAAGATATAGGCGAAGGATTTTCTAAGTTGTTAGACAGCCTTGCTTCATTATTCAAGCCTCGTGAAAAAAAGGCCCCGATGAAAACGGTTTATCGTAAGAAATCAAAACCTTCAAAATCGCAAGTAGATTACGATAAAGAGAACCGGCAGCGAAAGATAGATACCATTCTTGATAAGATCAGCAAGTCCGGGTATGAAAGCCTTTCCAAATCTGAAAAGGACTTCTTGTTTAAAGCCGGTAAAGAAGAATAGGATATATGCCGAAGCTAGTTTTATTTGATAAAATAGTTGTCTTCCTCAATATAATCTACCTCATTATTTTGGTAATCAGTGGTGTAAATTATTTTTCACCAATGGAAGGTATGGCCATATTTTTTATTCTTAATGTGGCTTTACCATTCTATATAATAGGTCTTTTTCTGTTTGTTATTTATTCGTTTTATAGAAAAAAACCATTCCTTATAATTCTAAATAGTATTGGGATAATTTTTTGGTATTTTTTCTTAGGACCCTTTTATATGATTAATTATTCTCAACCTGAAATAGCAAAAAGAGAATTGAGAATTATGACTTTAAATACACTAGGGTTTAAAGGAAATTACAACATGCGAGATGAAAACATAAATGAAAAATTTGAAGCTTTAATCATTGATCAAAACCCGGATATCATATGTCTACAGGAATTTTCACCAAGGAAAAGACTACCCTATGTTGAAGATAATTACCCATATAGTTATATACATAGAGAAACGTCAAAGGCTAATAAAGTACCTCTGGCCATTTTTTCCAAACATCCGATATTAAATAAGGTTTCAATCAATTTTCCTAATACCGGTAACAATGCTGTTTTTGTTGATGTTGAATTACAAAAGGACACTATACGTATTTTCAATATCCATTTGCAGTCTCTTAAAGTAAGGCCCGGCTCCTTCAAAAGGGAACAACCGCAACAACTTTTAGCCAGAATAGGTGCTTCGTATTCATTGCAACTTCAACAGGTTAAGACAGTGAAAAAGTATAGTGAGGAATCGCCTTATAAAAATATTATTTGTGGTGATTTTAATAATACACAGTATTCTGGCATAGTGAATTTATTAAAACAGGATATGAAAGATAGTTTTTTGGAGAAAGGAAAGGGTTATGGAAGGACGTACAATTTTAAGTTTTTGCCTTTTCGGATTGATTATATAATGGTCGATAAAAGTTTTGAAGTCTTAGATCACCAAAATTTTGATATTGAATTATCGGATCATTACCCAATTATGGCTTCCATTCAATTAAGTCCCAATTAATAAACAGTCTGACCAATCTGCCAGGATATGGATCAGTAACCCAAGCCCTATGATTCGCAGGGGTTTTATAAATAGAAATACACCATACACGGCAATGGCCCAGTATTGATGCAGAAAGTGATAGTTAATACTGCAACGATCGGGATCAAAGATGGGGGTTGCTATAAGGTGATCTACATCTATCAAAATTGCGGCTAAGAGAATTAGTATGACCCGGGTTCTATTTTCCTTAAAAAATAGCAAACCAATGGCTATTGGTAGGGCGAAGTGAATACCGTAATGCACTATGAATCTAAGCATCTGAAAAGGATAATGGAAGGTCTTCTAAATACGATAGGGTGGCGGTGCCTTCATTAAAAAGTAAGTCGAGGATACTGAGGTTATCTATAAACCCATGTTTTTCTCCAAACACCGGTTGATAGGGAGGTTGTTGGGTAGCCAATTGATTTTTTGCATTGACCAGAAAACGCGCATCTACCTTATTTTGGGTGGTTAATTCATAAGTGCTGGTCCTTTTAACAGGCATTTTTAATTGAAGACAATCGCAAACAAGCTCAATGGTCTTAAAATTAAAATCCATTAAAAATTTAAAAGGCGCAGTAAACAATGGTGCAAGATCGTCTTCGTAATATTCAAAAAAGGGGGAAGCTCTATACGCAGTCTGCAATGTCCTCCAGTGTTGTCTTTGCCAGTTGTACTGGTTTTCTATTTTGACATCTTTATAAAATTGCTTTCCCTGCGCACCTCCAACATGTTGTATAGGAATAGTCAGCATGAGTTTACCCTGGTCCGTACAGATATAGCATCGGTTTCTATAGGTTTGTTTCTGGTAATTATCGCATATTTCCCAAATACATTCGTATTGGGTGAGCAAAGCGAAGGTGGGAATAGAGGGAAAATAAGAAGGATGTATCAAAAATTGCATGATCAATCTATTTACGGAGTATACAATTGATTCAGATGGTTAATTTCCTTAACTTATTTACGCTTTTTTCGCCGTTTCCAGAAGAAATCGAGTACAAACCAGGCTGCAAGGGCCATTAGGAAATAACGAAAATAGGAACGTGGTTCGCCCTTGCCGTTTACTGTTGTGAAAATGCGATCCCATCGGGGTTTCCAATTGGAGATTCCATCGTTGAAATTATCAAAACTAAGCCAGATAAATATTGGTGTTCCAACGACATGATTTTCAGGGACATACCCCCATGTTCGGCTGTCCTCTGAATGGTCGCGGTTATCGCCCATCATCCAATAATAGTCCTGCTTAAATGTATATGAATCTGTAACTACATCATTAATTCGTATTTGATTCCCTGAAACGCTAATGGTATTGCCTTCGTAATCCCTTATGATCTTTTTATAAAGTGGCAGTACCTTTAAATTCAAAGAAACGCTGCTCCCTTTTTTCGGAATATAAATGGGTCCAAAATTATCGTTATTCCAGGTATAATCTGCGCTTTGGGGAAAGATGTTATAGCCACCTTCTCCCTGAGGTTCTAGCATTTTTACAACTGAATCTATCTGTGTGTTGTTTCTCAGTATTCTCACCATGTCATCTGTAAGAGTCACTTGCCTTTCCCTATCGGTAATTTCTCGTAGTGACAAACGGAAAGACCTGATAAGATCCGTATCTATGCCTTTGCTATCTGTTAATATTACAGGCGGATTGTTTTGATCGTAAACGGCGTATCCCTTAACACGTAAAGCATTGGTTTGCTGAGGACTCAAAGATTGTGCAACGTAGGTCCTGTTAAACTCAGTTACCCCAGCCTCCAAAAGCAATCGGGATGAAACCCCTTTTTGGGAATATGCTTTATAATCGAACTGAGGTTTTGCCCTGTCCGAGAGCACCAGTTGTTTCCCGTTAATAAAGACATGCCCGTCAATAACAGCCAGGGAATCGCCGGGGATCCCTACACATCGCTTCACATAATTCGACTTTTTATCAATGGGTTTCGTAACACCTTTTTCCTTTTTAAAGAATACCCTGACGGTATCTGCCGGCCAACTAAATACAACAATATCATTGCGGTCTACCTTCGTAAAGCCAGGTAGCCTAAAATAGGGGAGTTGTGGTTTATTTAAATAGGATCGTATCCCCAGAACTGGGAGCGTATCATGTACCATAGGAGCTGCTATTGTAGTCATTGGCGTTCTGGCCCCGTAATGAAATTTACTGACAAACAATAAATCACCAATTCTCAGGGTGCGTTCCAAAGATCCGGTAGGGATCACATAGGGTTGAATAAAATAGGTATGAACCAGAGTGGCAGCAACTATAGCGAAGACAATACTGCTTATCCATTCTCCAAGGCCGCTTTTGGGATGCAGGCTCCTGTCTTTGAGGTATTCAACGTCTAAACTGTAATTTACATAGTAGATATAGGCGCCACAGGTAAGTATCACCATCCAAGTCTCGAAAAAACTGTTTCTACCAAAACTCCGGATTGTTTCTACCCATAAAACAGGGAACATCAATAGATTTATAATGGGGATGAAAAGTAAGATCACCCACCATTTAGGCCGTCGTATGATTTGCATCAAAACGATGGCATTATAAATTGGGACAGCAGCCTCCCATGCTTGTTTTCCTGCTTTTTGATATAATTTCCAGGTTCCTAAAAAATGAATCACCTGAATTACCAGGATAAAAAGCAACCATTGCGTAACGTTCATACTATTCTTATTTTCTTTTAGACGCAGGTAAGGACTACATTGTTACTAATTTAACCCAGGTTTAACACGTCTTTCATACTAAATACACCTTTCTTTGCAAGGATCCATTCGGCCGCCATCACAGCTCCCAAGGCAAATCCTTCCCGATTGTGGGCTATATGTTTTATTTGTATTTGATCTACCGAACCGGCATACGTTACTTCGTGGGTGCCGGCAACTTCTCCGATTCGATTGGAACGAATTGGGAGTGTATCCTTATTGTTACTTTCCAATGACCATTGGCAATAATCCGTTTCATTAATGATCCCTTCGGCCAGGGTTATCGCTGTGCCACTGGGCGCATCGATCTTTTGAGTATGGTGGGTCTCCTCAATGGTTATTTGATATTCCTTAAGATTTGCCATCATCCGGGCCAAATACTGGTTTAGTTCAAAAAAGACATTGACCCCAACACTGAAGTTAGAGGCATACAAAAATGCACCGTCATGTTCATTACAGAAGTTGATGACCTCTTCGTAACGATCTAACCACCCAGTGGTTCCGGATATTACAGGAACACCAGCCTTGATACATCCTTTTATATTATCCAAAGCAGCCTCCGGAGTACTGAAGTCGATGGCCACATCCATATTTTCATAATCTATGGCAGTTGTATCAATATCTATCCTGGCCACAATGGTATGGTTCCTATTTTCAGCAAGTTGTGCTATCATTTTCCCCATTTTTCCATATCCAAAGAGGGCGATCTTCATAGACTAAAACTTTATGGTTAGTGCAATTCCGTAGTTCGGATCGGAGGATATTGGATGATATTCCAAATAGGGTTTTATATCCAAACTAAGATCGTCATCTACATTGAATTGCTTCAAATGCGCATCCACATTGGCGTCGATAATATTAAAAGCATAAAGCCCTATGGTTATTAACAGGGCCAGATCCCGATCGCGTTGATATCGTTCCTGGGCATCTTGCAAAGCTTCATCAGAAAGGTCCGGCGTTCCGGGAACAATTCCACTTCCATTTACATCATAAAATTCATCATCGATAAACCCTGCTTTTCTCCTTTTGAAAGCAGAACGGAAACGATCGTATAAATCGTCATTATACAAATAGACATAAACTCCGGTTCCGATAGCCCCATAAACAATAGGAACTTTCCAATAGCGACGGTTATAAATTTGGCCCAGGCCAGGTAAAATAGCTGAGTAAAAGGCAGCTTTGCTGGGGGCCAGTGGATTTACTTTTTTTTTGGTGATATTCCCATCTATCACAACCCCTTTTTCTTTAAAGTCGGCCCGGAGCGAATCGGCCTCGTTCTCCTTTTTCTGAGAATGGAGAAGAATCCCACACAAGACAAAGCACATAAAAAAAAAAGATGCTTTACTCACGGGTGATTAATTTTTTTAACCGTTCTAATTCCTCTCTTGAATTGAATGATATAGCTATTTTCCCTTTACCGCCTTCAGTACTGTTAATATTTACAGGCACGTTGAGGTAATTGGTCAATTCTTTGCTTCCTTCTTTAGCAAAGAAGGGGATTACAGTGGATTTTTTGTCCTTTTTTTCAGAAACATCACCTACCTGGTGGTAATTCCTTACGGCTTTTTCCGTATCCCGAACCGATAAATTATTTCCAATGATCTTTTCGTAGATACCTAATTGGTCTTCTCTTTTTTCAATATTAACAAGAGTCCTGCCGTGCCCCATGGATATAAAACCATCACGAATACCAGTCTGTATGATAGGGTCTAGTCGCAACAATCGCAGGTAATTGGTAATAGTAGATCTTTTTTTTCCAACTCGGTCACTTAATTTTTCCTGGGTTAGCTCAATTTCATCAATCAGCCGCTGGTAAGACAAAGCAATTTCTATAGGATCCAGATCTTGTCTTTGAATATTTTCTACCAGGGCCATTTCCAGTGATTCCTGATCATTGGCAATTCGGATATAGGAAGGTATGGTTTCCAGCCCAATTAATTTAGAAGCGCGGTAGCGTCGTTCCCCTGATACCAGCTGGTATTTGTTAAAGTCGAGTTTTCGAACCGTTATGGGTTGTATAACACCTAATTCCCTTATAGATGACGCCAATTCCTGAAGGGCTTCATCGTTAAAATTAGACCTGGGTTGAAAAGGGTTTACCGCAATTGCATCTAACTCCAGTTCCACGATGTTCCCAACGACCTTGTCTGCATTCTTATCGGCAACCGATTTGATATCATTTTCGGGATCTTTCAATAAAGCCGATAGACCGCGTCCCAATGCCTGTTTTTTCGTTGCTTTGGCCATTATACTTTCTCTTTATTTTTCTTGAGAAGTTCGTTGGCCATGTTGAGGTAATTTACAGCGCCCTTGCTGCTGGCATCATATTTAATGATACTTTCTCCATAACTGGGTGCTTCACCAAGACGCACATTGCGTTGAATTATAGTCTCAAAAACCATATCGTCAAAGTGCTTTCTTACCTCCTCTACTACCTGGTTGGAGAGACGTAATCTGGAATCGTACATGGTTAGCAACATTCCTTCGATATCCAGGTCCGGGTTATGTATGCGTTGTACACTCTTTATCGTATTTAGTAATTTACCCAGTCCTTCCAATGCAAAATATTCACATTGAATTGGGATGATCACTGAATCTGCAGCCGTTAGGGCATTGAGTGTTAAAAGCCCCAGGGAAGGAGCACAATCTATAAGGATATAGTCATAGGAATCCTTTAGTTCCCGGATGGCCTGCTTCATCATATATTCTCTGTCATCCTTATCGACCAATTCTATCTCAATAGCCACGAGGTCTATATGAGCCGGAATAAGATCTACATTAGGGGAAGAGGTTTTAATGATCGTTTCACGTGCTGTTTTGGTATGTTCCAGTACCTGATAAGTGCCTATTTCTATAGAATCCACATCAATTCCCAGGCCCGAAGTTGCATTCGCCTGTGGATCTGCATCGATCAGTAACACTTTTTTTTCCAATACGCCCAATGAGGCAGCCAGGTTTACGGTAGTGGTTGTTTTACCAACCCCACCTTTTTGGTTTGCAATAGCAATAATTTTGCCCATCATCATAGTAAGTTAGGGGCTAAAAATACGATTATTTAGCATGCTAAAAAATGTATTTTGTTAACACTACGTGAATAACTAATCCATATACTGTTAAAGTTAAGGCCAGCAATGAAAGCCTTTTCGAAAAAGAAACTAATTCTTTTCCATCCCAAGTAAAATCTCAAGGATCTGAATGGCAGCTTCGCTTATTTTTGTTCCAGGACCATATACTGCTACCGCGCCGGCATCGAACAAGTATTGGTAATCCTGTTTAGGGATAACACCCCCTACGATGACCATAATATCTTCCCGGTTATATTTTTTTAGTTCTTCCAATACCTGGGGGACTAATGTTTTATGTCCGGCAGCGAGGGAGGAGACACCTAAAATATGGACATCGTTTTCCATGGCTTGTTTGGCCGCTTCCTGCGGGGTTTGAAACAGGGGTCCTATGTCTACGTCGAAGCCCAGGTCTGCATAACCTGTGGCTACTACTTTTGCCCCCCTATCATGGCCATCTTGTCCCATCTTGGCTATCATTATTCGGGGACGCCGGCCCTCCTGTGCTGCAAATTTATCTGCTAAGGCACGTGCTTTTTTAAAGCTTATATCGTTCTTTATTTCTTTGGAGTACACGCCAGTAAAAGTTTGAATTTTTGCATTGTATCTGGTAAAAGCCGTTTCCATCGCCCCGCTAATTTCCCCAAGCGTAGCCCTGGCCCTGGCAGCTGTTATGGCTAAAGCTAATAAATTATTCTCACCATCTGCTTCCTGGTTTTTAATTTTGTTCTTTGCCGCCTGGGTCAACCTCCGCAATGCCTGCTTTACTTCTTCCGCATTTCTGGTTTTTTTCATTGCGGTAAGCCGGGCTATTTGCTGCCTTCTCACTTCGGCATTGTCCACTTCAAGTATGTTAAGGGAATCTTCTTCCTTCAATTGGTATTTATTGACACCCACAATAATATCCTGCCCACTATCTATCCGTGCTTGTTTTTTAGCGGAGGCTTCTTCGATCCTCATTTTAGGGATGCCTTCTTCAATGGCTTTGGTCATTCCACCCAAACTTTCCACTTCTTCTATTAGGGCCCAGGCCTTTTTAGCAAGTTCATCGGTCAGGTGTTCAACATAATAACTCCCTGCCCATGGGTCTACTGTTTTGGTGATCTTGGTTTCTTCCTGTAAAAAAAGCTGTGTATTCCTGGCAATGCGGGCAGAAAAGTCTGTTGGGAGGGCTATGGCCTCGTCCAGGGCATTCGTATGTAAGCTTTGGGTGCCGCCAAAAGCTGCGGCCGCGGCTTCAATGGTTGTACGCGCTACATTGTTAAAAGGATCCTGTTCGGTAAGGCTCCACCCACTGGTCTGACAATGGGTTCTCAATGCCAAAGATTTTTGGTTTTCAGGCTTAAATTGCTGA
Source organism: uncultured Muriicola sp. (assembly GCA_945786965.1). Classification (GTDB taxonomy): domain Bacteria; phylum Bacteroidota; class Bacteroidia; order Flavobacteriales; family Flavobacteriaceae; genus Muriicola. The sequence continues at coordinate 12,707 of CALZFZ010000121.1, forward strand.
ACAAGTTTTGCCCATAATAACCGTCCAGCCCTCAATTTGGCAATTTCCATAAAATGATTCATCCCAATAGCCCAGAAAAAGGATAGTCGTGGTGCAAACCTATCTATATCTAGTCCTGCTTTGAGTCCGGTCCGTATGTATTCCAGCCCATCGGCCAGGGTATAAGCAAGTTCTATATCGGCTGTGGCGCCGGCTTCCTGCATATGGTATCCTGAGATACTGATACTATTAAATTTTGGCATGTGTTTGCTCGTAAATTCAAAAATATCGGCAACGATTTGCATGGATGGTCCGGGCGGATAAATGTAAGTATTACGAACCATGAATTCCTTCAGGATATCATTCTGGATGGTACCTGCGAGCAATTGTGGATCGATACCCTGCTCTTCTGCAGCAACAATATAAAAAGCCATAATAGGAAGTACGGCCCCATTCATGGTCATTGAAACCGACATCTTGTCGAGCGGGATTTCATCGAACAATATCTTCATGTCTTCGACAGAATCAATTGCAACCCCAGCTTTCCCTACATCACCAACCACTCGTTCATGATCGCTGTCATATCCTCTATGGGTTGGGAGGTCAAAGGCTACTGATAACCCCTTTTGACCTGCAGCCAGGTTCCTCCGGTAAAAAGCGTTGCTTTCCTCAGCCGTGGAAAACCCTGCATATTGCCGAATGGTCCATGGCCTCCTCACGTACATGGTCGTATAAGGCCCTCTTAAATAAGGTGGAATTCCCGCAGCATAATCCACATGGGAAACGTGGCTAATGTCTTTATGTGAATATTGTTTGTGTAAATCGATTCCTTCCGCCGTATGAAAAAAGGCAGTATTCAACCTTTTCTCTGGTGCTTGAGATACCGAATTTAATTTTAGCTGTTGTACATTTCTTTTACTCATTGTCCAATCTATTTTGTTCAATGGATTCCGCTATCCTTCGTTCCAGAATGGGCTCTATCAATGTCTTTTTTGGATGTGTTTTTAGAAAGGGATAAATTTCAATGGTATCTTTCATTGTATCCTTGTCATTTAGATATTTATTGCTGCCTACTAATATTTCCTGGCCATTTTCGAAGTGAAGCTGCTCCTTCACTGCACTTTCTTTAATTTTTTTCTGGATAGTATGATTCTTTAGTGCTTTTAAAAAGCCTCCGGAAGCTTCTATTTCCTTAAATAGAGCCAATGCCTTTTCAGCCAATTGACGGGTCAGTGTTTCTATGTAATACGCACCATCGGCGGGATTGGAAACCGCATCAAAATAACTTTCATTTTTTAAGATCAATAATTGGTTTCTGGCAATACGTTCTCCAAATTCGTTGTCTTTGTGATAGAGGGCATCATAAGGAAGGTTGCAAACCGTATTGGCACCTCCAATCACTGCAGCCATGCATTCCGTGGTAGTGCGAAGTAAATTGGCATTATACTCGTAAATTGTTTTGTTGCGCCTGGTTGGAGAGGCAATAATAAGACAGTTTTGATTAAAGCCATATTCTTTTGCCAACGTAGCCCATAAAATGCGAAGGGCCCGCAATTTTGCTATTTCAAAAAAATAATTGGAATCCACTGCTACCTTAAAAACAGGCTCATTCAATGGCCCAGGATTCTTATGGTTGTCGATTAAATTTAGGTACTCGTTCGCCTGAGATAAGGCATAGGCCAGTTGCTGCACGCGGTTAGCTCCAGCGTTCTGAAAGAGGGAAGCATCGATGGAAAGGCGTGAGATTTTAGCAGCCTGCTGCTGTATTTCATCGTGCAATTGAAGGTCTTTTTCCAAAGAATTAAACCAGTTTCCAGTTCTTGCGAGATTCCCTAAAACATCTGTATGTACATAAATAGTAGCTTTTGTTTTTCTGCAGAATTCGAATACAGACGCAGTGTAACGGGGCGACAGAAATTTGAGATTCAAATGAACGGGTATTTCTGAACCTTCCATCCCTTTAAACAGTTCCTGGATCTTAATTTCTTCCGTTGGCAGGTTAAATACAATACTCTCAGCGCCACGGGCCACTGCATCCAGTGCCTTTTTGTTGGCCACTGAAACACTCTGTACATATATTTCCTGCCCTATGTACCAGGAATCGGGAGTATTTATTTTCAATGCCGGTGCTTCCTTGAGGTCTTCTGCATTGTAAAATGGTTTAACATTGATCTGATCCTGAGATTCCCAGATCAGATGTTCGTTATAATCCGCACCCTTAAGATCGACTTGTATTTGTTGTTTCCAAGCCCTGGCTGAAACCGGGGGGAAATCATAGGTCCAATTAGTCTTCTTCATTCTTTTTAAGCTTTAAGCTGTCCTCATATTCTATCAGGTAAATTTCCTCATTCTTCTTTTTCAAATAGTACTGTTCTCTGGCAAATTTTTCCAATTCTTTAGGGTCTGATAGTTTTTCCAAGGTTTTTCGATCCTTTTCAATCTCACTTTTAAGGAATTCCTGTTGCTTTTCTAAATTTTTTATTTGCTTTTTTAGTTCAATGTGAATCATCAAAGAATTCGTGTCAAAGAAAACCATCCAGATCACAAAGGCTGTTAATACAACTACATATATATTCGTGGCAATACCGAACCATTTTTTATTCCTTAAATTTTTGAAACCCATTTGGTTTAAGTCAGTTTATCTGTTATTATGGTACGTACAATGTCTACTGCAACTGTATTGTATTTGTTGTTTGGAATGATGATGTCTGCAAATTCCTTAGTAGGTTCAATAAACTGATCGTGCATAGGTTTCAGCGTGTTTTGATAGCGGGTGAGCACCTCCTTAATATCTCTGCCACGCTCATCGATATCGCGCTTTAACCTGCGGATAAGGCGTTCATCAGAATCGGCATGCACATAAATTTTAATATCGAACATGTCCCTGATACCTGGGTGGGTAAGGATTAAAATACCTTCTACGATCATGACTTTCCTTGGGTGGGTACGAACAGTATCTTTGGTACGATTGTGTTTTGGAAAGGAATATACTGGTTGATCGATAGATTCTCCCAACCTTAAAATCCCGAGGTGTTCGCCTAAAAGATCAAAATCAATGGCCCTGGGATGATCAAAATTGATCTTAATACGATCATCATAGGACAGGTGCGACAGATCATTGTAATAAGAATCCTGGGAAATGACACCTACTTCTTCATCCGGTAATTCGTTGACTATCTGGTTTACAACAGTTGTTTTCCCACAACCTGTTCCCCCTGCAATACCTATGATCAACATCTTTAATTAATTTACTTCAAAAATAAGGATTTGCTTCGAGACTCGTCTCGCATAGACAAGTAGTTTCCATGGGTCATAATTACTTCTTCCCTAACATATAAAACATGATATATTTCATATGGCAAATCCTTTTATTACACTATTTTTAACCCTCATTGATAGTTGATTGCATTCTATAAGAAATAATTGCTAATAGTAAAGTTGAAATTACAACACAATATCTTTTTATATAACTTACTGTGCTCATAGAGCGATTAGAACTTTAAAATAACCTGTATGTACCATCAATTTAAGGCCGTTGTGAACGGGGATATGGAATTTGCCATATCGGAACAAGATCTGGGAAATTTAGATATTCTGCGAACCTCACCGTCTACTTTTCATATTCTGAAGGATGGCAAGAAAATACCAGTTCAACTGGTACAAAATAACTTCCAAAAGCGCTCGTATATTCTAAAAGTTCATAATGAATCCTACGAAGTTGTTCTTAAGAACGATTTGGATAAATTAATTGGGGACATGGGATTTTCAATGGGCTCTTCCAAAAATGTTAGTTCCATAATTGCACCCATGCCTGGTCTAATTTTGGAACTAAAGGTTAAAGAAGGTGAGGAAGTAAAAGAAGATGATCCTTTACTCATATTAGAAGCAATGAAAATGGAAAATATCATTACTTCGCCAAGAGATGGTATTGTAAAAAATATTACAGTTAAAAAAGGGGATACCGTAGATAAAAAACAATTGATGATCTCTTTCGAATAAACCAATTGAAAATGAATAAAATACTTGTCGCCAACAGAGGTGAAATAGCCATCAGGGTAATGAAGACCGCCCAGAAAATGGGTATACAAACGGTAGCTGTTTATTCTACAGCAGACCGGAATGCCCCACATGTTCGATACGCAGATGAGGCCATATGTATTGGTGAGGCACCCTCTAAACACTCATATTTGTTAGGGTCAAAAATTATCGAAGTTGCCAAAAGATTAAATGTGGATGCCATCCATCCTGGCTATGGATTTTTAAGTGAAAATGCTGGCTTTGCCGAAGAGGTTGAGAAAAATGGTCTCATTTTCATTGGCCCAAAACCCAAGGCGATTCGCATGATGGGAAGCAAGTTAGCGGCCAAGGAGGCGGTAAAGAATTACAACATCCCAATGGTACCCGGTATAGATGAGGCGATAACGGATATTTCTAAGGCAAAGTCAATTGCAAAAAAAATAGGGTTTCCCATCCTCATTAAAGCATCGGCCGGGGGAGGAGGCAAAGGAATGCGCATTGTAGAACGTGAAAATGAATTGGAATCACAGATGGAAAGGGCTGTCAGTGAGGCTACCTCTGCTTTCGGTGATGGTTCTGTATTTATTGAAAAATATGTAACCTCTCCGCGACATATTGAAATACAGATCATGGCAGATAGCCATGGAAATATTCTATACTTCTTTGAACGGGAATGTAGTATACAACGTAGGCATCAAAAGGTGGTAGAAGAAGCCCCATCTGCTATTCTGACACCTGAATTAAGGAAAGAAATGGGGATTGCGGCCACAAAGGTTGCCAAATCCTGTGATTATCTTGGAGCAGGAACGGTTGAATTTTTAATGGATGCAGACCATAATTTCTACTTCCTTGAAATGAATACCAGATTGCAGGTAGAACACCCTGTAACAGAATTAATTACCGGGGTGGATCTTGTGGAACTCCAGATCAATATCGCCAGGGGTGAAGCCTTGCCTATGAGTCAGGAAGATCTGAAAATAAAAGGTCATGCCCTAGAACTAAGGGTGTATGCGGAGGATCCTTTAAATAACTTCTTACCAAGTGTGGGTACCTTAGATAGGTACCGATTGCCAACCGGAGATGGGGTAAGAGTAGATAATGGTTTTGAAGAAGGGATGGATGTACCGATCTATTATGACCCAATGTTATCGAAATTAATTACTTATGGCAAAAGCAGGGAAGAAGCCATTCAAATAATGTTAAAGGCCATTGAAGCTTATGAGATAGAAGGCGTACAAACGACCTTGCCTTTTGGAAAATTCGTATTTGAACATCAGGCGTTTAGGACGGGTAATTTTGATACACATTTCGTAAAAAATTACTATTCCCCGGAAATATTAAAACAAAAAGCGGAAGAGGGAGCCGAAATAGCAGCCCTTATTGCTTTAAAACAATACCTGTCAGACCAAAAGATCCTTAGAACACCAACACAATAGTCTATGAGTACTAAAATTGATAAACTTAACGAACGATTAGCCCAAGCATGGCTTGGTGGCGGGCAAAAACGAATTGACAAACAACACCATAAAAAGAAGCTAACTGCAAGAGAACGAATCCAATATTTGCTCGATGAAGGGTCCTTTGAGGAAATGGGAATATTGGTGACCCACCGTACCACCGATTTTGGGATGGATAAACAATTGTATTTCGGTGATGGGGTTGTAACAGGGTATGGGACTATACATGGGCGACTGGTATATGTTTATGCCCAGGATTTTACGGTTTTTGGGGGTGCTTTGTCAGAAACTCATGCGGAAAAAATATGTAAGATCATGGACCTAGCCATGAACGTTGGCGCCCCTATTATTGGGTTGAATGATTCGGGAGGCGCAAGGATTCAGGAAGGTGTTAGATCTTTGGGAGGGTATGCCGATATCTTTTACAGAAATGTCCTTGCTTCCGGTGTTGTTCCACAGATTTCGGCCATTATGGGACCCTGCGCAGGTGGGGCAGTTTATTCCCCCGCAATAACCGATTTCACTATTATGGTGGAAGGTACCAGTTATATGTTCGTTACCGGTCCCAATGTTGTAAAAACAGTCACCAATGAAGAAGTAACCTTTGAAGAATTAGGCGGGGCCAGTACGCATTCCAGTAAGTCTGGCGTAGCCCATAAATCTTCAACTAACGATATTGAATGTCTCGAAGACGTAAAAAAATTACTAAGCTACTTGCCACAAAGCAATCGCGAGAAACCTCAAAACCTGCCTTTTGAATTGCAAGAGGAGGTACGGGAAGTTCTGGAAAATTTAGTTCCGGAGAGTCCCAATAAACCCTATGATATGCACGAGGTAATCCAGGGAATTATCGATGAGGAATCGTTCTTTGAAATCCATAAGGATTTTGCTGAAAACATGATCGTCGGTTTTGCAAGATTAGCTGGCCGAAGCATCGGTATTGTAGCCAACCAACCTATGTTCCTGGCGGGCGTACTGGATGTGCACAGTTCCATTAAGGCAGCGCGCTTTACCCGTTTTTGCGATAGTTTCAACATTCCATTGCTGGTTCTTGTAGATGTACCCGGATTTTTACCCGGAACAGACCAGGAGTGGAATGGTATTATTGTTCACGGAGCCAAATTGCTTTACGCTTTTAGTGAAGCAACAGTTCCAAGGGTAACGGTAATTACCAGAAAAGCATATGGTGGCGCTTATGACGTAATGAACTCCAAACATATTGGCGCCGATTTTAATTACGCATGGCCAACGGCCGAAATTGCCGTGATGGGAGCCAAGGGTGCCAGTGAGATCATATTCCGGAAGGAAATTGGAGAAGCTGAGGACCCGGCACGGAAACTGTCAGAAAAAGAAGCCGAATATGCAGAAAAATTTGCCAACCCTTTTAGGGCGGCGCGCAGGGGATTTATTGATGAGATTATCCTTCCGAAAAATACCAGGAGAAAATTGATAAAGGCCTTTGCTATGCTCGAAAATAAGGAAGTTATACCACCGAAAAGGAAACATGGAAATATACCGTTATAACTTGTCTCTTGGTTTAGTTTAAACTAAAATATTAACTTGGCAGGTATAAAACACCAGATGAGGAATCCTTGGTGGCACCTGTCACTGAATGGAGCACATTAATTTCCTCCTCCAGGCGTAAAACGCCCATTAATGCGAAAATAAGGGCTTCTTTAAACTCAATGATCTCTTTGGGGGGCAGAACTACTTTAATTTTATCCCCGAGTTTTGATTGTAAGACTTCTATCAAATACCCGTTTAATGCCCCACCTCCTGTCACCAAAAGGGTTCGGTCTATTCTGCCGGCATATTTTTTTACTTGCAGGGCTAGTTGTTTACAAATATGATGTATTGATGTATGAAGTAATGTTTCCATAGGCGCATCATTCCCCTGAAGGATGGGTACTATTTCCTTTGAAAACCATTCGTATCCGGTCGATTTTGGATAAGGCCTGGTATAGTATTCAAGCGCATTCAGTTGCCTAAGCATGTCCGGAAGCAATTTCCCTTTTCGTGCTAATTCCCCGTCCATATCAAATGATAATCCATGTTGCCTTGTAATATGATTCAACAACATATTTGCTACCCCAATATCAAATGCAATACGATTCCCATCACGCTCGAATGATATATTGCTGATTCCCCCTAAATTCAAACAATAGTCATAACTTCCAAACAAAATGCGGTCACCAATAGGGACCAAGGGAGCACCCTGCCCTCCCAAAGCGACATCGTTTGTTCTGAAATCACAAATCGTTTTCACACTACTTGCATTGGCCAAATGCTGGCCCGATCCCAGTTGAAATGTAAGCCCTAGATGGGGTTGATGATGAATGGTATGGCCATGACTGGCCAGAAATTCGACCTCAATATTGGAATCTTTTATAAACCGTGAGGCTTGTTCACCAAGCCAAGTGCCGAACTCATTATGAAAACAGAGTAATTGGTCTGCCGGTAAGCTAATTGCCTCCTGTAATTTAGATTGAAACTTTTCGTTATAGGGGATGCTTTTGGTTTTAACAATTTCGAACACCCACCGGTTGAGGTTTTTCCAAATATGGCAATATGCTAGGTCCAGGCCATCTAGCGAAGTGCCTGACATCATTCCCAAAACCTTGTAAATCTTCATATATTTTTAATTAAATATGGACCGGAAGTTTTCCTTTGGCTTTATACTTGCCTAAAAAATGAGCTGCCGCATGTTCCTGAAAACAGTCAAAGTTTTGATATGCGATAACAAGGCCTTTTACTTTGTTGACAGGGAGCAATCTCATAAAATAAGGATTACCAAAAAGATATAGTATAACATTGTGTTTATCAATCAGGTACTTGAGTAATTCCATTTGTTCGTTTCCTAAATCAAAGCCATTTTGTGGTTTTACTTTAGGAGGAGATACGGATATCACTATATTTTTGAAATTACCGGTTGCTTTTAACACCTCTTCCCGTTTTTTATTCACTACAGAAAGGTACGTAAATGACAGTTCTTCATTAATAGTTTTAAAAAATGGACTGTCTTCGTTAGTACCAATAGCAACCCCAGCAAAACCATCTCGTTTAAATTGTACCAACAAGGGTTCATCGCCTATGTAAAAAGTCAGGCTTTTATCGGCCACCAATTTATTGACCTCAACGGGACTGTTTAAATGTAAGGTATTCCATGGCTTTTGGTTTACACCCTTTTGTTTTAACCTCCAAACGCGTTTAAAACTTTCTTCTATTTCGGATTCGGATGCTTTTTCTAGAATTGTAGTAATTCCTTCAGGAACATGTTCTGCAAAACAGAGCACATCGTTTCCCGCGTCAAAAGCCTTCCACTCTAAAATACCTTTAGTATCAAATACTTTAGAAACACTATGCATATTTAAGGCGTCTGAAACCACGACACCTTGAAATCCCATATCGGATCGTAGTGTGCCTTTTATAATGTCTTTGGATATAGAGGCAGAAATTTCCGTTCCACCGGTCAGGGCAGGGACAGATAGATGCCCAACCATAACAGCATCTACTCCGCCTGCGATGAGTGCTTGAAAGGGGTAGAGTTCATTTGCCAACAATTCCTCCCTTGTTTTATGAATTACCGGAAGTCCCAAATGTGAATCTGTGGCAGTATCCCCATGTCCCGGAAAGTGTTTGGCACAACTTAAAATACCAACACCTTGCATTCCTTTGGAAAAAGCAAGAGCGTTGGCGGCTACCAACGATTTATTACTTCCAAAAGAACGGTACCCAATAACCGGATTATCAGGATTATTATTGATGTCTGCAACGGGTGCAAAATTCCAGTGTATTCCGGCTACCCTGCAATCTTCTGCTATTTTTTTAGCTACTTCATAGATCAAATCCGGTTCATTGGTTGCTCCCAGGGTAATGGGGTAGGGGTATTGAGGCGTATCCTCAATGCGCATTGCCAATCCCCATTCGGCATCAATGCTGATAAGCAACGGGTGTTCAGAAGCTCTTTGATACCTGGCAATTAGCTGTTTTAATACCTCAAAACTATTTGCATTATAGACGACCTTTTTTTTACTCTCATAATTGGTAGCGGCGCTTGCCCTGCTATGGAAAAAGCAGATACCGCCAATACGATTAGTTCGTATTAAATTTTCAAGCTTTTGAATTTCAGATTCCGAATCATTGATAAATGCGGCCGGCATAAAAAATTGACCCACCTTTTCCTTTAGGGATAGCCGGTTTTTAGCTTCTTTATATTCAATAATTGCATTAATCATTGGCAACAGCTCCTTTTTTACCGTAGTCTGGTGGATATTTAAGATATTTTAAAATAAATATTGCTGGCAATGCCCCGATGACCACCCATACAAAGAATCCATCATACCCCAACCATTCCTGTATGTAACCACTTACAAGACCTGGTAGCATCATTCCTAAGGCCATAAATCCTGTAGCAAGGGCATAATGTGAGGTCTTAGAAACCCCCTCTGCAATGTAAATTAGATAAACCATAAAACCGGCGATACCAAAACCGTAACCAAATTGTTCCAATACAACTGTTGTTACTACCGCTACAATATTGGTAGTATTTGTTATCGCCAAAAAGGCATAAAATGCATTAGGTACATTTATAGCCAGAACCATAGGCAACATCCATTTTTTTAAGCCATCCTTAGAGATTAATATACCACCAAGAATTCCTCCTATGGTTAACATAATAACCCCCACGGTTCCATAAATGGTGCCTACCTCCGCAGTGGAATAACCTAGTCCACCATCAGCTGTAGAATCTAAAAAAAATGGGGCGGCCATTTTTACCAATTGTGATTCCCCTAATCGAAAGAATAGCACAAAAGCCAGAGCCAATCCCATTCCTTTTTTGTTGAAGAAGGAAGAAAATACCTGAAAGAAGCCTAGAGGTTTTTCTTTCTCAATGGCATCCGAAGATTCATATTTAGGAGTCACAAAAAAATTGGCAATGGTTAAACTTAGCATTAAGAGCGCCGAACAGATCATCGTTACTGACCATGCCTTGGTGTTATCTCCATAATAATTCTCTAAAAAACCAGCAAGAATCACCAAAAGCCCTTGCCCAGTAACATTGGCCAATTTGTAAAATACACTACGTATACCTACAAAAAAAGCTTGTTTGTCTTGGGTAAGACCTATCATGTAATAGCCGTCAGAAGCCACGTCATTAGTAGCGGAAGCGAAGGCAACCATCCAGAAACATGCCAGGGTTGTGACAAAAAATATGTTGGTTGGCAATGTCAATCCTATACCTAGAAGAGCTATTGATGCGATAAACTGCATACCTAGAAGCCAATTTCTCTTTGTACTTATTAAATCTACATAAGGGCTCCAGAGGGGTTTTATTACCCATGGTAAATACAACCAGCTCGTATATAGCCCAATATCTGCGTTGCTGATGCCTAATTTTTTGTACATAATAACCGATACGGTTACCACCATAACAAATGGTAGGCCCTGCGTAAAATAAAGTATGGGGATCCATGCCCAGGCCCCTTTATTTTTTTGGATCATCCTGTAATTTCTGAGTTAAATGTAATCAATCAGTTTATTTTAAAAGCCAAGGTTATAAAAAAGGTCTGTTCTTGCGGAACAGACCTTGATCATTAATAATCTTTGCTTTACATGAAGTGATAGCGCACAAAGCCCTCCATTGCTTCGTATTCCGCCATCCCAAGTGCATTGTATTTTATAGCCGTAAGGGTATTTCGCTGTTCTGCTCGTTGCCAGAATTCGCGATTGTCATTTCCGGGGAACATGGCACTATCTTTTTGGGACTGGTGCTTGAAAATCGCATTTTTCTTGCGTTGCATGTCTTTTGGTCCAATCGGAACCGCCATTTCCATATCGGAAATATCCCATTCCTGCCAGGCTCCTCGATAGAGCCAAACATAACAATCTTTGATCCAATCTGCTTCTTCCTTTACAAGTCTTTCCAGTGCCCGGTAAATTATATTCAAACACACCCGGTGTGTACCATGAGGATCTGATAAATCTCCTGCTGCGAATATCTGATGAGGTCTTATCTCTTGCAATAGATCATAAGTTACCTGGATATCGGCCTCTGAATATGGTTTCTTTTTAACCGTACCTGTTTCATAAAAGGGAAGATTTTGAAAGTGTGCGTTCTTTTCTTGAACTCCGCAATATCTGCAGGCAGCCAGAGCTTCTCCTTTTCGGATTAAGCCTTTAAAATGCTGTATTTCCGGGCTATCCACATCGCCAGGCTTTTTATTATCCAGAAATTCACGCACTTCCTTAAATTGTTTATCCAGTGCCACATTGTCTTCCTGAATATCACTGGCAAAATCGAGAAATCGGATCACTTCATCATCAAAAACAGCGATATTCCCTGAAGTCTGGTATGCCACATGAACCTCATGTCCCTGATCTACCAAGCGCAGCAACGTACCTCCCATTGAAATTACATCATCATCGGGGTGCGGACTGAAGATCAAAGATCTTTTTGGATACGGATCTTTTCGTTCGGGTCTGCTACTATCATCTGCATTGGGTTTACCACCCGGCCACCCAGTAATAGTTCTTTGTAATTGATTGAATACGATTAGATTAATATGTTCTGCCGAACCAATTTCAGCCACAAGATTACCCATCCCATATTCATTGTAGTCTTCGTTTGTAAGTTTTAATATGGCTTTGCTCAATTTTTCGGATAGCCATATGGTAGCTCGTTTGATGAGGGTATCATTCCAGTTGCATTCACTTACCAACCAAGGCGTATTTACGCGCGTTAATCGTGAAGCAGCAGCCTCGTCCAGAATAAAATCGCAATTGTTATGATGTTGAAGGAATGTAGCCGGTACCGATTCCCGGATTTGCCCTTCCACAGCGTGATTTATGATCTCGGATTTACCTTCACCCCAGGCCATCAGAATAATACGTTTTGCTGCCATGATGGTTCCAACACCCATGGTAAGGGCCCGTGAAGGCACATTTTCAAGACCAAAGAAATCGCTTGCGGCATCCAATCGGGTAACCTGATCTAATCGTACCATTCTGGTTTTACTGGTGATGGCAGAACCTGGTTCATTGAATCCTATATGTCCGGTCCTACCAATTCCTAATACCTGAATATCTATGCCACCGGCCTTTCCTATTTTTTGTTCGTAAGCATGGCAATAGTCGCGCACGTCTTCTTTCTCCAACGTACCATCC
>CALZFZ010000122.1 GCA_945786965.1 uncultured Muriicola sp.
ATGGCATTATTGTCTGTAATAGATTTTGGAAAAATGATGATTAACAACGTAAAATAGAGGATGGTATATGAATTTGCACTGGTTATTTGATTCCGATTTACCACAAAGTTGATAACCATGACACTGAATAAAAGAACGAGAAGCACAAGGGTTTGCAACACCAATTGCTGGGGGTCATAGGTGTTTTTAAACAAATAAAAATGCGTGAACCAATAGAAAACAAACAAAAACCCAAGGAGTAGTATATAATTAATTGGTTTTGTTTTTCCAAAAATGCCTGAAATCATCGTAGGTTTTTATATTTTTGCCTCGTAAATATAACCAAGATGAAAGCATTTTTTTACGGCATAGAAGATTTATTCGTAAATGGTCTATTCTGGCCTTATGATTTTTTTCGCTTTATGCAAAACTGGTGGACTTCCAATATAGTCAACTGGATATTCGTGATCATAGGATCTGTAGCTATGGTTTACTGGCTTTTACAGCTTAAAAAATTCAATGATAAAGGGGAGGAAGACAAGACTATCACCGCACATACCTTTCTATAGATCAAATCCAAGATCGGATCTGTAGTACATACCTTCAAAACTAATATTTTTTACATTTTGATAGGATTGCGCTAAAGCTTCCTTAAAGTCGGTACCGTACGAAGTTATTGCCAGTACTCTCCCGCCATTCGTTACTGTTTTCCCCTTTTTCAGGGTTGTCCCGGCATGAAAAACCAGGGAATCTTTAATTGAGGTAAGACCACTTATTTCCTTTCCTTTCTCATAAGCTTCCGGATATCCTCCGGATACTGTCATTACTGTAGCGGTGGCCCTTTTCTCAATTTCCAAGTTTATATTTCTTAATTGCTCTTGTGCCACTGCTTCGAATACTTCCACTAAATCATTCTTAATCCTTGGGATCACTACCTCCGTCTCTGGATCGCCCAAACGAACATTATATTCAATTACAAAAGGATCCTCCCCCACTTTGATCAGTCCAATAAAAACAAAGCCCTGATACGGGATTCGGTCTTTTTGAAATCCTTCCATAGTTGGGGCTATAATGCGTTTTTGTACCTTTTCCATAAAAGAAGCATCCGCAAAAGGAACCGGTGAGATGGCTCCCATTCCTCCTGTATTCAATCCAGTATCTCCCTCACCAATGCGTTTATAGTCCTTTGCGGTAGGAAGTACTTTATAATCTTTACCGTCTGTTAAAACGAAACAACTTAATTCAATCCCTGACAAAAATTCTTCAATTACCACAGTGGTACTGGCATCTCCAAATTTTGCATCTACCAGCATTCGTTGCAATTCCATTTTGGCTTCTTCCAATTCACTAAGAATTACCACTCCTTTCCCAGCGGCAAGTCCGTCTGCTTTTAAAACATAGGGGGGTTGCAGGGATTCCAGGAATGCAAAACCTTCATTCAAGGTTGCTGCCGTAAAGCTCTGGTAAGCAGCAGTAGGGATGTTGTGACGCATCATGAATTGTTTCGCGAATTCTTTACTTCCTTCAAGCGTCGCAGCTTCTTTTTGAGGTCCTATTACAGATATTTGCTGTAAGTCCGGATCGTTAAGAAAGAAATCGTGTATTCCGTTGACCAATGGATCTTCAGGGCCTACTACCACCATTTGAATATCATTATTCACAACTGTGGCTTTAATGGCCTCAAAATCATTCACACTGATGGGAATATTGTCTGCTATTACTGAAGTACCCGCATTTCCCGGGGCTACAAAAAGTTGATTTAGTTTCGGGCTTTGATTTAATTTCCAGGCCAGTGTATGCTCGCGACCCCCAGATCCGAGAAGTAATATGTTCATGCAGTATAAATTTGGACAAAAATACAGTACGTGACTTAAAAACCAGGTATGTCCATCCTGTGTTTAGACTATTTTAATTTATAAAAAACAGTAATGACTAGCTCCTGTTATGACCAGTAAAGTCACGGTGTTCCGTTTTCTCTAATTCTTCCTTAGAAAGAGTTCTGAAATATTTAAAGGTCTTGCGCATACCTTCTTCCCTACCAACTTTAGGTTCCCAACCCAAGATATTCCTGGCCTTGGTTATATCCGGTTGCCGTTGCATTGGATCATCTTTAGGCAATGGTTTATAAACAATTTTCTGGTCAGTTCCTGTTAGCTTAATGATTTCTTCAGCAAAATCTTTTATTGTGATCTCATGTGGGTTTCCAATATTAACTGGTAACTTATAATCACTCATCAGGAGGCGATAAATACCCTCAATCTCGTCATCTACATAACAGAAAGAACGGGTCTGTGACCCGTCTCCGAAAACGGTGAGGTCCTCCCCCCTTAGAGCCTGTCCCATAAAAGCGGGAATTACCCGGCCATCGTTTAGGCGCATCCTTGGGCCATAGGTGTTAAAGATTCGTGCAATTCGTGTATCTACTCCATGGAACCTGTGATATGCCATTGTAATGGATTCCTGAAAGCGTTTAGCCTCATCATAGACGCCCCTTGGCCCAATGGTATTTACATTGCCGTAGTATTCTTCAGTCTGAGGATGCACCAAAGGGTCTCCATATATCTCGGAGGTAGAGGCTATTAAGATACGTGCCCCCTTATCCTTAGCCAGCCCCAAAAGGTTGTGTGTGCCCAATGCACCCACCTTTAGAGTCTGTATCGGAATCTTAAGGTAATCGATCGGACTGGCCGGAGAGGCGAAATGCAAAATATAATCCAAGGAACCTGGCACATGCACAAATTTAGATACATCGTGATGATGAAACTCAAATTCAGGCAGTTTAAAGAGGTGTTCTATATTCTTAAGGTCTCCGGTAATTAGGTTGTCCATCCCGATGACATGGAAGCCTTCAGCGATGAATCGATCGCACAAGTGGGATCCCAGAAATCCGGCGGCACCAGTAATCAATACTCTTTTCATTCCTAGTTATTAATGGGTTTGTTATCTGAACTTAACGGCCTATTGATTCGTAATGAAACCCTTCTTCTTTAATCTCATATGTATCGTAAAGGTTACGCCCATCGAAAATTACGTTATTTTTTAACAATTCCTTCATTAACTTGAAATTAGGGTTTCGGAAAACACCCCATTCCGTGCAAATCACTAGGGCATCTGCCTCTTTCAAGGCTCCGTACATACCGGGTGCAAAAGTTATTTTATCTCCTAATTTTCGCTTCACGTTATCCATGGCCTCCGGGTCGAAGGCTATAATCTCAGCACCCAATTTTAGAAGCTCTTCTATCATATACAATGCGGGTGCTTCTCGGATATCATCTGTCTCCGGCTTAAAGGCAAGGCCCCAGAGTCCGATCTTCTTCCCTTTCAGATCATCATTAAAATACTTCTTGATCTTAGGAATTAAGATGGTCTTCTGTGTATGGTTTACATTGATCACCGCATTAAGGATCTGGAAATCAAAATCATGGTCCTGTCCCGATTTATGAAGCGCTTTTACATCCTTGGGAAAGCATGAGCCACCATAACCAATCCCTGGGAATAAGAAGCGTTTTCCTATGCGGGAATCGGTACCCATACCAATACGGACCTTATCCACATCGGCTCCTACTTTTTCACAATAATTCGCGATCTCGTTCATAAAGGTGATCTTGGCCGCCAGAAAGGAATTCGCCGCATACTTGGTAAGCTCTGCAGATTTCTCATCCATAATGATCACAGGGTTTCCTGATCGCACAAAAGGAGCGTAGAGTTTTTCCATAAGTTTAGTAGCCTTTTCAGAACTGGTACCTACTACAATACGTTCTGGTTTCAAAAAATCATCTACCGCGTACCCCTCTCTAAGGAATTCAGGATTTGAGACTACATCAAAATCGCATTTCGCATATTTAGCGATGGCAGTATGCACTTTTTTAGAAGTCCCGACAGGAACGGTGCTTTTGTCTACAATGACTTTATAGTTTTTGATTTTCTTACCGATATCATCGGCCACTCCTAAAATATATTTAAGGTCTGCGGAGCCATCCTCATCTTCTGGTGTTGGAAGGGCCAGGAAAATGATATCGCCATGATCAAGTCCTTCTTGTAGGGAAGTGGTGAATTTGAGCCTTTCTGCCTTGATATTACGTTCAAATAGGACATCTAAGTGAGGTTCATAGATCGGAACCTCTCCGGCCTGCATGCGCTTTACTTTATTTTCATCGATATCCACGCATATAACCTCATTCCCTGTTTCCGCCAGGCAGGTGCCTGTAACCAGTCCAACGTATCCGGTACCAACAACAGATATTTTCATAGGTATATTATCTAAATAATTTCATTCGGATGCAAAAATAGGCGGTGCGTCCCGACCCTACAACAATTTCTGCCTAAAACCCTTTTATTAGATTAGGAATTAACCCTACAACGGCCATAGTCTATATATAGTAATTTTAAAAGTTGATTTTCTTGACTTAGTCCATTAGAAGAATACATCTCTAATAAGCCTTTTCTTCTCCTTTTAAAATATTCAATGTTGTTTGTAATATTATTTTTAAATCCATGAAGAATGACCAATTTTCTATATAGAATATATCATATCTAATTCTGTTTTTAATATCTTCTGTTGTTTCAATGCCTCCCCTAAATCCTTTGCTTTGGGCCAGCCCAGTTATTCCAGGATTTACAAAATGTCTTAACATATATCTTTCTACGGTTGTGCCATATTCTTCGTTTTGACGCCATAAATGTGGTCTTGGTCCAACAACCGACATGTCTCCTA